>NZ_PNJW01000045.1 GCF_013822155.1 Flavobacterium sp. | reverse complement strand
TCCAGATTGAAACTAATTTTTCATAATGTTCTCCTTTTTCATTTTCTAGGTAACTAGGTTGATATAAATTTTCAACTACTAGTTTGTTGTTAACAATTTTAAAGAATGCAATATAACTTCTCCATAAACCTGAATTAAAAATTCTTAAATCATCTGGAAATGGATTTTTTTCAAAATAACTTTCAAGCGGATTACAATGTAATTTTAGAGTGTCATTTTCAACAATTAGATAATCAGGTCTCTGAGTTGTGGCATTAATTTTATTTAAACTAATAATAATCAGAGATGCAATAATGAAGAAGTTTTTCATTTTCATTTTTTGTATTAATAAACAACGAATTTTCTTATGAAAAATTGTAACAAGATTGTTTTTTATTTTAAATGAAAGCAAAAATTAATTTATTACATTTTCGAACTCAACTCAAACCACCGTTCTTCCTTTTCTTCTAATTTTTTAATAATTACGTGCAACTCATTTGCTTTTATCTCAATTGAATCATCGGCTACTTTTCCATCGGCAAACAATTGTTCGATTTGCTTTTTATCAAATTCCAAATCCTTGATTTCACGTTCAATTTTTAGAAATTCTTTCTGTTCGTTAAATGATAAATTTCCTGTCGAATTATTTTGCTTCCACGCTTTTTTATCAGCTTTATTTTCTTCTTTCAACGCGACATCTGCACTGTCTTCATAGGCTCTGAAATCGGAATAATTACCCGGAAAATCTTCAATTTCACCATCTCCACGAAAAACAAATAAGTGATCAACAATTTTATCCATGAAATATCTATCGTGTGAAACCACTAATAAACATCCCGGAAAGTCCAATAAAAAACTTTCCAAAACATTCAACGTCACAATGTCTAAATCGTTTGTTGGCTCATCCAAAATCAAAAAGTTCGGATTCTGAATCAAAACCGTACATAAATACAACCTTTTCAATTCGCCACCACTCAATTTTTCTACAAAATCATATTGCTTTTTCGCATCAAAAAGAAAACGTTCCAACAATTGCGAAGCCGAAATGATTTTTCCTTTCGTGAGCGGAATATATTCGCCGTATTCTTTAATAATATCAATCACTTTCTGACCCGGTTTTGGGTTGATGCCGCTTTGCGTATAATAACCCACTTTAATCGTATCACCAATCACCACTTTTCCGGCATCAGGTAAAATAGTTTTGGTTAGAATATTCAAAAAAGTCGATTTTCCTGTTCCGTTTTTACCGATAATACCAATGCGTTCGCCACGTTGAAAATCATAGGAGAAATTGTCCAAAATCACTCGATCTTTGAATTTTTTGAATAGTTTATGCAACTCAATAATTTTGCTTCCCATTCGCTCCATGTTTATTTCCAGCTCTACCACATTTTCTTTTCTGCGACTTTCGGCTTTTTCCTTAATCACATAAAAATCATCCTGACGAGATTTCGATTTGGTGGTTCTCGCTTTCGGTTGACGACGCATCCAAGCCAATTCTTTCACAAAAAGATTCTGAGCTTTGTCAATACTGGCGTTTTCCGAAGCAATTCGCTCTTCTTTTTTCTCTAAATAATAGGAGTAATTTCCTTTGTATTGGTATAATTTTCCGTTGTCTAATTCAATGATTTCATTGCAAACTCGTTCTAAAAAGAAACGGTCGTGCGTCACCATAAACAACGTAATATTTTCTTTGGCAAAATAACTTTCCAGCCATTCAATCATCTCCAAATCCAAGTGGTTGGTTGGCTCATCCAAAATCAATAAATCCGGTCGATTAATCAAAATAATGGCTAACGAAAGACGCTTTTTTTGTCCACCAGATAGACTTTTAACCTTCAATTTAAAATCTTCCAACTTCAATTTAAACAAAATCTGTTTGAATTGCGTTTCAAAATCCCAGGCATTGTGTTGGTCCATCAAATCAAAAGCTTTTTGATAGGCTTCTTCATTTTCCGGGTTTTCTAAAGCTTTTTCATATTGCTCAATAACTTTCAGTGTTTCGTTATCCGATGCAAAAATGCTTTCTTCAATCGTCAACTCATCTTGCAAATTTGGTTTTTGCGACAAAAAAGACATTCGGATGTTTTTACGAACCACCACTTGACCCGTATCCGGTTCGTCAAAACCATTAATGATATTCATAATGGTTGTTTTTCCTGAACCATTTTTGGCGATAAAAGCTATTTTTTGGTCTTTGTTGATGCCGAAAGATATATTTTCAAATAACACGCGTTCACCATATGATTTTGATATGTTTTCTACTGAGAGGTAATTCACAAGAATATTTTTTTTTGCAAAAGTACTATTTTAAAGATTGTAAAGTTTTTCAATTTGACAGATTTTCAATTTGACAGATTTTCCCATTATATTTGTCCCATGCAACTTTCCGTTATCATCCTTAATTACAACGTTCGTTTTTTTCTCGAACAATGTGTGCTTAGTGTTCAGGCTGCTTTGCAACATATTGACGGCGAAATCATTGTGGTAGATAATAATTCGTCAGATGCAAGTTGTCAGATGATGAAAACCCGTTTTCCGAACATCAAACTCATTGAAAATAAAGAAAACACCGGTTTTCCAAGAGGAAATAATATCGGAGTAGCTGAAGCAAAAGGCGAATACATTTGCATTCTTAACCCTGATACAGTAGTCGCAGAAGATACTTTTACCAAAATCCTAATCACGGAACCCGCAACCCGCAACCCGCAACTCGGAATATTAGGATGCAAACTCATCGACGGCACCGGAAAATTTTTACCTGAAAGCAAACGTGGTATTCCAACTCCTTGGGTGGCATTTACAAAAATCTTCGGGTTGTATAAATTTTTTCCAAAAGTTCGAATGTTCAATCAATATTATGCTCAACATCTAACCGAAAATCAATCCGGAAATGTTAAAATTTTAGTTGGAGCTTTTATGGTTATGAAACGTGATTTATACATTGAAGTTGGCGGATTTGATGAGAACTGTTTTATGTATTCCGACGATATTGATTTGAGTTACCGCTTGTTGAAATCCGGTAAAATGAACTATTATTTTTGCGAAACTTCAGTGATACACTACAAAGGTGAAAGCACGATGAAAGACGGTACCTACATGAAACGTTTTCAAGAGGCCATGGATTATTTTTATTCAAAGCATTTTAAAAAATCAGCTTTTTTTAGTGTTTTTATGAAAGTTGGAAGTTTCTTTTTTGTTTTTTTAAAGAAAAATAAAAAGGGAGTTCCCAATAGAAGAATTGACAATTATGTTTTAATTTCCGAAAATGAGTTATTAAAAGAAAAACTCGAAAAATTGTTAGGAAAAAATGTTAAACTCCTTTCAACGTCTTTCAAAAATGAATTACCTTCGATGTTGAAAAGAACAGATACAAATGTTGAGGTGATTTTTGATCAGAATAACTTATCTTTTTCAAATATTATTTCCGCAATGGAAGAATTTAAAAATGAAAGAATAACTTTCAAGATTATTCCCAATTCTAGTGATTTCATGATTGGTAGTAATAGTAGCAATGATAGAGGTGAAGTAGTGATGATTGAAAATTGAAGACTTTTGACATTGATATTATAATCGATTTTTGATGGAGAATAATTTTATTGATAATTAATAAAATCAATCCTTTTTTTATTAATTTCGCAAACTGATACACAAAATAAACCTTTAGGTTAACGATATGGCAAAATTTGAATTGAAATTGCCCAAAATGGGAGAGAGTGTTGCGGAAGCGACCATCACTAATTGGCTTAAAAAAGTAGGAGATAAAATTGAAGTTGACGAAGCAGTCTTGGAAATTGCTACCGATAAAGTAGATAGTGAAGTTCCATCTGAGGTTTCGGGAACACTTACTGAAATACTTTTCAATGTTGACGATGTTGTCAAAGTAGGACAAACAATTGCTATTATTGATACCGAAGGCGGAAGTGCTTCAATTGAAGTTCCAAAAGTTGAAGTTTCACCGGCAGTTGTTGAAATTGAAAAAACCATTGAGGTTGCAAAAGAAGCTGTGCAAACAACTCCGATTGCAGTTGATTTTTCTTCATCCGAAAAGTTCTTTTCTCCTTTAGTAAAAAATATTGCTAAAGAAGAAGGTGTTTCACTTGTAGAATTAGAAACCATTAAAGGTTCCGGTAAGGAAGGTCGTGTAACCAAAGATGATATTTTAGCCTACGTAAAAGACAGAACAAATCAACCGATTGCAGTAGCTCCAAAAGTTGAAACTGTTGCTGTCGAAACTCCAAAGGCAGATGTGAAAGTTAATCCCGAAACTTCGGGACCAAAAACAGAACCAACTCCAGAGAAAAAAATCCCTGTTTCCGTAAACGGTCAAGACGAAATTATTGAAATGGACCGCATGCGAAAATTGATATCCGGTTATATGACCACTTCTAAACAAACTTCGGCTCACGTACAGTCGTTTATTGAAGTGGATGTAACTAATATTGTGAATTGGAGAAATAAAGTTAAAGATGCTTTTGAAAAAAGAGAAGGCGAGAAGCTAACTTTCACCCCAATATTTATGGAAGCCGTGGCAAAAGCCATCAAAGACTTCCCAATGATTAATATTTCGGTTGAAGGCGATTACATCATCAAAAAGAAAAACATCAATTTAGGAATGGCTGCGGCATTACCAAACGGAAACTTAATCGTTCCTGTTATCAAAAATGCAGATATGCTAAACCTTGTCGGATTAACCAAAACCGTGAATGATTTGGCTAACCGAGCTCGAACTAATCAATTAAAACCAGATGAAATTCAAGGTGGAACCTATACAGTTACCAACGTTGGAACATTTGGAAGCGTTTTTGGGACACCGATTATTAACCAACCTCAAGTGGCGATTTTAGCATTAGGAGCAATTCGTAAAGTTCCGGCTGTTATTGAAGCTCCAACCGGAGATTACATCGGAATCAGACACAAAATGTTCTTGTCTCACAGTTATGATCACCGTGTGGTAGATGGTTCTTTGGGTGGACAATTCGTCAAACGAGTAGCAGATTATCTAGAAGGTTTCAGTGAAAACAGAGAATTTTAGATTATTTTCATATAAAAATTAACCCTTTTAGTGTTTTGAACTCTGAAAGGGTTTTTTAATTTTATTTATTAAAAGTATTTTAAAAAAACGAAAACAACCCACTAAAGGTCGTTTCAATCCCTTATATTTGCTCTCCTAAAATTTTAAAATGGAACTTAAATTAAATAGACCCATCTGCTTTTTTGACCTCGAAACGACAGGTGTTGATGTTGCAAAAGACAGAATTGTAGAAATTTCAATCTTTAAAGTATATCCCAACGGAAACAAAGAAAGTAAAACATGGTTGGTAAATCCGGAAATGAAAATCCCTTTTTTGTCCACACAAGTACATGGAATTACAGATGAAAAAGTAGCAAATGAACCTACTTTTAAAGAGCTTTCCGGTCAGGTTTATACGATGATTAAAGATTCAGATTTAGCAGGGTTTAACTCGGATCGATTTGATATTCCATTATTAGCTGAAGAATTGTTGCGTTCTGGAGTCGATTTTGACATGAAAAGCAAAGTTTCAGTCGATGTGCAAACTATTTTCCATAAAATGGAAGAGCGAACGTTAAGTGCTGCATACAAATTTTATTGCGGGAAATCACTTGAAAATGCTCATTCTGCTGAGGCTGATACGATGGCAACCTATGAAATTCTTAAAGCTCAATTAGAAAGATACCCCGAATTGGAAAACGATATGAAATCGCTTTCAGAGTTCACTACCCGAAAAAAATCAGTTGACTTTGCAGGATTTATTGCATTAAATGACAAAGGGCAAGAAATTTTTTCTTTCGGAAAACATAAAGGAGCTTTAGTAGAAAAGGTATTGGAAGATGAACCGGGCTATTTTGGTTGGATTCAAAATGCAGATTTTCCGCTTTACACTAAAAAAGTACTCACAGCAATTAAACTCAGAAAATTAAATAATAAATTGAATTAGAAAAACTCAGCAACTTAGCTTCTCAGTAACTCAGAAAAAAAATGAAAATAATCTGTATCGGAAGAAATTATGCCAAACACATTGAGGAGCTTCAAAATGAGCGTCCCGATGAACCTGTCATTTTTTTAAAACCGGATAGTGCTATTTTGCTTAAACAACATCCATTTGTGATTCCTGAGTTTAGTGACGATATTCACCATGAAGTAGAAATTTTAGTTCGAATCAACAAAGTTGGCAAATACATCGATACTAAGTTTGCTTCTAATTATTATGACGAAATCGGACTCGGTATAGATTTTACTGCTCGCGACCTTCAAGCAAAATTAAAAGAGAAGGGTTTACCATGGGAAAAAGCCAAAGCTTTTGACGGTTCAGCGGTTATTGGTAACTTTTTATCGAAAAAAGATTTCAGTTCCACAGAAAGTATTAATTTTGAATTGAAATCTAACGGAGTTACCGTTCAAAAAGGGAACACGAGCCACATGTTGTGGAAAATTGATGAGCTTATAGCCTATGTTTCTCAGTTTTTTACACTTAAAATTGGCGATATTATTTTTACAGGAACACCCGAAGGTGTGGCCAAAATAAAACCAAACGATATCCTAGAAGGATTTATTGAAGAAAAAAAATTATTCCGAATTCAAGTAAAATAAAAAATGGCATTAAACTACAACCTAGCCAAAGTGTATGCACTTTCAGACAACGACCCCGAGTTCGTTTTACAGATAATTACCTTATTCGTTAGCGAAATTCCGGAGGATTTAAAGTTTGTCAAACAAGGCATCGAGGAAAAAAATCACAAATTAGCCTATAGCTACGCTCACAAAATTAAGCCAACGCTTGATCTATTAGGAATGAATGTTGCTTATGAAGAAATTCTTCAGGTAGAAGCATGGACAAAACGTGAAGGAAAACGCAAAGAAATCAAAGAAATTTTTAAGTCAATTGAAGACCAAGTTGAAAAAGCCGTCAAAGAAATAAATAAAGATTTCGATTTATAAGAAGCTATTCCGGCTATTCGCTTCAAGTCCTCACTAAAAACCTATTTTTCTAAGCCAAAAAGAAGCTTCCCTTGGTCGCTCTTTTTTGCCAAGAAAAATTAGTTTTTTTAGCTCCGGGCTTTTCGCTACTATCCGGGCTAGAAGAGTAGCTGAGACACTGAGTTCCTAAGTAGCTGAGTGATTTAGCAAAATAAAAATCTCAGTCGCTCAGCAACTCAGCACCTCAAAAAATGAAAGCAACTATCATCACCATCGGCGACGAAATTCTTATCGGACAAATTACCGACACCAATTCCGGTTTTATAGCTAAATCATTGGAGAAAATTGGCGTTCAAGTACATGAAATGATTTCCATCAGCGATGATAAAAGCCACATTTTAGAAACCTTTGCAAAGGTGCAGAATGAAGTAGACTTTGTCATTATTACAGGTGGTTTGGGGCCAACAAAAGATGATATAACTAAAATAACATTCTGTGATTATTTTCAGGATACTTTGCTGCGAAATTCAATAGTAGAAAATCACATTGTAGCACTTTTTTCTAAAATGAATTTTAATGTTTCTCAAGTTAATCGTGACCAAGCCTTAGTTCCTTCAAAAGCAATTGTATTGCAAAATCAATTCGGGACCGCTCCCGGAATGTGGATGACTAAAGAAAAGACTGTCTTTGTTTCTTTACCCGGTGTTCCCTATGAGATGAAAGCTATTGTCACCAATGAACTTGTTCCGAAAATTGTAAGTGAATTTAAACGACCTTACATATTGCACAAAACGATTCTAACTTACGGACAAGGTGAAAGCATTGTAGCGGAACGTATTGAATCTTGGGAAGATAATTTGCCCGGTTTTGTGAAATTAGCTTATTTACCTAGCCCAGGACGTGTTCGTTTGCGTTTAACGGCAAGAGGTTCAAATGAAAAAATATTGCAAACAACTATTAATGATTTAGTAGAAAAGCTAGTTGAAATTATTAGCGATATCATCGTAGGCTTTGAAGAAGATGAAAGTATTGAAGTGGTTTTAGGAGAATTATTATCCCAAAAAGGGCTTACACTTTCCACCGCCGAAAGTTGTACAGGTGGAAAAATATCCGAAATAATTACTTCAATTTCCGGTTCATCCAATTATTTTCGAGGTGGTATTGTTTCTTATGCAACAGATACTAAAGTTTCCTTACTTGGCGTGAAACAAACTACAATTGATGCTTTTTCTGTGGTGAGTGCTCAAGTTGCAGAAGAAATGGCGTTAGGTGTACAGAAAGTTTTGAGGTCTGATTTTGCCGTTGCAACTACTGGAAATGCAGGGCCTTCAAAAGGAGATGCTGATGCTTCTTTGGGAACAGTCTGTGTAGCTATAGCAACTCCAAACGGAGTTTTTTCAGAGCAATTTAACTTTGGTCAACCGCGTCAAAAAGTGATTGATAGAGCAGTAAATAAAGGACTTGAAATGCTTCTGAAAGAAATTTTAAAAAACTACTAAAATTTGTTTGTGTAATAGATTACTTTTTTGTTTCTTTGCACCCTGATTTTGAATAACGATAAAAGATAAGCATAATGTCAAGAGTTTGTGACCTTACAGGTAAAAGAGCGATGGTAGGAAACAATGTTTCTCACGCGATGAACAAAACTAAGAGAAAATTTTCTGTGAACTTAGTTAAAAAACGTTTCTATCTTGCTGAAGAAGACAGATGGATTTCTTTAAGAGTAGCAGCGTCTACAATTAAAACGATTAACAAAAAAGGGTTGGCTGCTGTGTTGAAAGACGCTAAAGCAAAAGGTTTTATATCTTAATTCAACTCTAAAAAATAAAGAAAAATGGCAAAGAAAGGCAATAGAATTCAGGTAATTTTAGAGTGTACAGAGCATAAAAACTCAGGTGTTCCGGGAACATCTCGTTACATTACAACGAAAAACAAAAAGAATACTCCGGACAGATTAGAGATTAAAAAATTTAATCCTATCTTGAAAAAAGTAACTATTCATAAAGAAATTAAATAAGATAAGAAATGGCAAAGAAAACCGTAGCAACGTTACAAACAGCGTCAAAAAGATTAACAAAAGCCATTAAAATGGTAAAATCTCCAAAAACAGGAGCTTATACTTTTGTTGAATCTGTAATGGCTCCTGAGCTAGTAGATTCTTTCTTAACTAAGAAATAATTTACTTTACCGCATTATAGTAAAAGCTACTTTCCTTGAGAGTAGCTTTTTTATTTTTATATTTGTTCTCAGAATAAAAAATATTAAAAAATCAGAATATGAGTTTTTTCAAACGAATATTTTCATCCGAAAAAAAGGAAACATTAGACAAAGGCCTAGAGCAAACTAAAACTTCCTTTTTTGCAAAACTAACCAAAGCAGTTGCCGGAAAGTCGTCTGTTGATGACGATGTATTGGATAATTTAGAAGAAGTGTTAGTTTCTTCTGATGTAGGTGTAAAAACTACTTTAAAGATTATTGATCGAATTGAAGCTCGCGTCGCTCGTGATAAATACATGGGTACTGATGAACTCAATAAAATTCTTCGTGAAGAAATTGCCGGATTATTATCAGAAACCAATTCCGGTGAAGCGACAGAATTTGATATTCCATCAAATAAAAAACCCTATGTTATTATGGTTGTAGGTGTCAACGGCGTTGGTAAAACCACAACTATAGGTAAATTAGCTTATCAATTTAAAAAATCAGGATATAAAGTGGTTTTAGGAGCTGCTGATACTTTTAGAGCTGCAGCTATAGACCAATTACAAATTTGGGCGGACAGAGTAGGTGTGCCAATCGTGAAGCAACAAATGGGTAGTGATCCGGCTTCTGTTGCTTTTGATACATTACAAAGTGCCGTTACACAAGGAGCCGATGTAGTTATTATTGATACTGCCGGGCGTTTGCATAATAAAGTGAATTTAATGAATGAGTTGACTAAAGTGAAACGAGTCATGCAAAAAGTGGTAGCCGATGCTCCACACGATGTGTTATTAGTTTTGGATGGTTCAACCGGACAAAATGCTTTTGAGCAAGCTAGGGAGTTTACTGCTGCAACGGAGGTATCTTGTTTAGCTGTAACAAAATTAGACGGAACAGCTAAAGGCGGGGTTGTAATTGGGATTTCAGATCAATTCCAAATTCCCGTTAAATATATTGGTGTTGGGGAAGGTATCGAAGACCTTCAAGTGTTTAACAAATATGAGTTTGTAGACTCTTTTTTTAAATAATGGAACAACAAGAGCCTAAAGTTTTCAATAAGTATTTAGTATCCCTAACCAAGATTGTCTCAGTATACTGTTTCTTTTTTGTTTTATTAAAATCGGTAGCAATTGTTCGTGGTGCCTGGATGATTCCAAATGTTGTTATGGCAATTCCTTTTATGATTTTCGGAATTTGGACTGCTTATACCGTGATTTATAAAAAATATGCTTGGGCAATTGCTATTCTTGGTGTCGTTTTAATAATTATCACTCGATATTATGAGTACGATTGGGTTTATTTTCTTCAAAATAAATACGGAAACTAATTTATTACAGCATTAATTTTTTGCCATAATTCATTGTCAAATCCTGAAAGTGCAAAGGTTGGATTGTCCGGATTTGCAACATCTCCCAAACGAATTACAACCATTTTTTTACTTGGAATCACATAAATTTTTTGATCATTTTTTCCAAGTCCACAAACCATATCAGCCGGTCCATTAGGGATTAAACTTCCTGGAAATTGTAATTGTGTTTGTGGTAAACGATAGTTTGTTTTTCCATTTAACCACCATAAATAACCATACGAATTATTGATTGTTTGAGATGTAGACATTGCTTCCATCATGTATGCTTCGGGAACAATTACTTCTGAATTCCATTTGCCTTTGTTTAATGATAAAAGACCAAAACGGGCTGTGCTTCTAGTTGTACTCCAGTAAACATTAAATTCATCACTTTCAATCCAAGATCCTGTCATTCCTATTTTACTTTTAAGTTTAGAAGTAAAATAGGAATCAAAAGTTTGATTTGAGGCATTAGCAATCACATCTTGTAATTTTTCAAATACATTGTGATAGGCCCATCTTGTTCCGGCATCTGCTTTATATTGAAGGTCAATAGGATCATTGCCATCGCCGAAGGTGTCATCTAATCCGGATGTCATGGAAAGTAAATGTTTGTTAGTAATCAAATTTTCTTTATTTGTTGGAGCTGATGTCCAACCAATTCCTAAAAAGTCAGATACTTTATCATTGATACTAAGTAAACCTTCTTGTTGAGCAATACCAATTGTTGCAGTGGTTAATGTTTTTCCGGCACTTGCCCAATACCAGGGTAAATTGGCGTTGTGACCGTTAAAATAATTTTCCATCACAATACGACCATTCACCAAAATGATGAATCCCTTGGTGTTTTTTTCTTCTAAATAATTCAAAAGGGGTTGTACTTCGCTTTCATTCCAACCCAAATCAGCCATCGATTTAGTTTCCCAAGTTGTGCCTGAAATAGGAGGGAAATACATAGAATCTGATGGGTTTTCTTCAGGAGAATCTGAATCTGAAGAGCAATTTAAAAAGAGGATTGAAATTAGCAAAAAGGAAAAATATTTTTTCATGGTACTGAGTTTTATCTTACCTAAGACTTTTGTTTCTTTAAAAGGTTTAATCAAATTTACTTTTTATTCCTCCAAAATTAATTGTAATTTTAGATTTTTATTTCTGAAACGATGAAACACTTCTTTTATTCCATACTTATTTCAGTATTTTTTATTTCCTGTCAGGAAAAAGTAACTCTTGAATCTATTTCTAAAATAAATGGATATTGGGAAATTCAAAAAGTTGAATTACCGGATGGTCAAAAGAAAGAATACAAAATAAATGAAACAGTAGATTATTTTGAATGGAAAGAAAGTGTCGGTTTTCGAAAAAAAGTAACCCCTCAATTTGATGGAACTTTTTTGATAAATGATGAGTTGGAGGAAATCCAAATCAAAGACAGTTCCGGAATATTTCAAATTCATTATAAAACACCTTATACACAATGGAAAGAAGAAATTATAACTTTGACAGATAGTATTTTAGTGTTGAAAAACAAACAGAATTTGGAATATCATTATAAAAGATTTACCCCTTTTTCTATCAAATAATGGCTAAGCGATTAAGTAACGAAAGTACTATTTCTGATGTGCTAAAAGCGTTTATTGAAAACAATAAACTCCAATCCGGCATGGATAAAATTGACGTGGAGAAAGCATGGAAAGACTTGATGGGAAATGGTGTGAATACTTATACTAAAGAAGTAATTTTGAAAGGAAGTACACTTTATGTTACGTTGACTTCCTCCGTTTTGCGTGAAGAACTCAGTCATGGAAAACAAAAAATCATAATTATGCTCAACGATGAATTACGAAAAGATGTAGTGAAGGAGTTAGTGTTGAGATAAAAAAAAAACTCCCGTTTCAGAGAGTTTTCATGATTAACCAAAACAAAAAATTAATTAAACTAAAATTGTGCTTTTTCAGTAGAATCTTTCATTGCAATTGTTGATGAAAGCCCTGCTGTAACTGTGTTTTGAATTTCGTCGAAGTAACTGGTGCCTACAAAATTTTGGTGTTTTACCGCTTTAAATCCTTCTTTTTGTAGTGCAAATTCTCTTTCTTGTAATTCAGAATATCCTGCCATTCCACGTTTTTTATAGGCCAATGCTAATTCAAACATAGAAGTATTTAAAGCGTGGAATCCGGCTAACGTAATGAACTGAAATTTGTAGCCCATGGCTGCCAATTCTTCTCTAAAAGTTTCCATTTCAGGAACTGATAATTTTGCAGCCCAGTTGAATGATGGGGAGCAATTGTAAGCCAACATTTTTCCGGGGAATTTTGCATGTATTCCTTCAGCAAATTTTCGGGCATAATCTAAATCAGGATTTGAAGTTTCCATCCAAATTAAATCAGCATGAGGAGCATATGATAATCCTCGGTCTATTCCTTGTTCTACACCACAATTTACGAAAAAGAAGCCTTCCGGAGTTCTTTCACCGGTAATGAATTTTCTATCACGTTCGTCAACATCGCTTGTGATTAAGTTGGCTGCATCAGCGTCAGTTCTAGCTACAATTAAACTTGGAACATTCATCACATCGGCAGCTAAACGAGCAGCGATCAATTTGTTTATAGCTTCTTGAGTTGGAACCAAAACTTTTCCGCCAAGATGACCACATTTTTTAGCAGAAGATAATTGATCTTCAAAATGAACTCCTGATGCACCGGCTTCAATCATGCTTTTCATCAATTCAAAAGCATTTAAGTTACCTCCAAAACCGGCTTCCGCATCAGCCACAATCGGAACCAAATAGTCTTTTTTATTTTCAATTTTATTTACAGTTTGAATTTGATCCGCACGTAATAAAGCGTTGTTGATTTTTTTTACGACAATTGGAACGCTGTTTGCCGGATATAAAGATTGGTCAGGATACATTTCTCCGGCAATATTGGCATCAGCAGCTACTTGCCACCCGCTAAGATAAATGGCTTCTAAACCGGCTTCAACTTCTTGAATAGCCTGATTTCCTGTTAAAGCTCCAAGTCCGGCAACCCAATCTTGATTGTTTAATTTTCTCCAAAGAATTTCTGAACCACGACGAGCGATGGAATGTTCTATTTGATATGAACCTTGCAAGGTTACTACTTTTTCGGCAGTGTAAGGTCTTTCAATTCCTTTCCATCTTGGGTTGGTTGTCCAATCTGCAATTAATGCTTGAATTCTGTCTTCTGTTTTCATACTTTTGTACTGTTTAGATAGTTATTTTAATTAATTATTTATTTGGAAACTGTCGAATGTTACAGCATTCGGCAGTTTTATTATATAAAGTTGTAAGCTTCAAGGGTTAAAAAATCGTTTAGTTTTTCACTATAAATCATGTTCGAGAAGAGTTTTGTGGCTAATTCAAATTGACCTGATTTAAAGCGTTCAGCTCCTACATATTCTTCGATTTTTACCAATTCTTCTTTGATGATTTTCTCATAAAGTGTTTTTGAAATAGAAACTCCGTTATCTAATTTTACTTCTTTTTTTAACCATAACCAAAGTTGTGCTTTAGATATTTCGGCTGTGGCAGCATCTTCCATCAAATTATATAAGGCAGCTGCTCCGGTTCCGTTGAGCCAAGATTCTAAATATAAAATTCCGACATTGATGTTTTTTCTAACTCCATTTTCGGTGATAGTACCTTTTGGAAGTTCAAGCAATTGCTCTTCGGTGATGTTTAACTCTCCTCGTTTTATGTGCATTTGGTTTTTGGTTGGCATGTTTTCATCAAATACTTTCATCGCTAAACTAACTAATCCCGGATGTGCAACCCATGTACCATCGTGCCCGTTTTTAACCTCACGTTCTTTGTCAGCCTTTACTTTTTCAAAAGCTATTTTGTTTGCTTCTTCATCATTTTTAATAGGAATTTGTGCTGCCATTCCACCAATTGCCAGGATATTTCTTTTGTGGCAAACCTGAATGACTCTTAATGAATAAGCACTCATGAACGGGCTGGTCATGGTTACTTGATCTCTGTCAGGAACCATAAAATCGGGATGGTTTTTTAATTTTTTTATATATGAAAAAATATAGTCCCAACGACCACAATTTAATCCGGCGATATGATTTTTTAATTCATAAATGATTTCATCCAATTGAAAACTGGCTGTAATGGTTTCAATTAAAACAGTTGCTTTGATGGTTCCAACAGGAACTTTAAAATAGTTTTGTGCAAATTCAAATACTTCATTCCACCAACGGGCTTCTGTATAGTGTTCAATTTTTGGCAGATAGAGATAAACTCCTAAGTTTTGTTTTTGTAATTCGAGTACATTGTGGAAAAAGTATAAACCAAAATCTACTAAGGAACCTGAAAGATTTTCATCATTCACTTTTATGTTTTTTTCCTCTAAATGCAAACCTCTTGGACGAACTAACAATGTTGCAATTGCATCATTTAGTTTATAGGTTTTACCATTTTGTTCTAAAGTTATTGTTTTTCGGAGAGCATCAATCAAGTTTTGCTGACCTTCCATCAGATTTTCAAAGGTTGGAGAACAACTGTCTTCAAAATCGGCCATGAAAATTTTGGCACCTGAATTTAGAGCATTAATAACCATCTTTCTGTCAACCGGACCGGTTATTTCTACTCTTCGATCTAATAATTTTTCCGGAATCGGAGCAGCTGTCCACTCTGCTTTTCTTATAGATTCAGTTTCTTTTGGAAATTTTGGAGAATGACCTTTGTCAAATAATTCTTGTTGTATTTCTCTATTTTTTAATAATTCAATTCGTTTTGAATTAAATTTTTGATGTAATAAACTCAAAAAAGTCATGGCCTCAGGTGTTATGATGCTTTGATGTTCTGATAATATTAAAACTTCTACGGTTGTTTTTTCTTCTGTTTCCATACGATGATATTTTTTGTTATTGCAATAGTATAAAATAAATAAATACAAAACAAGCGAACGTTCGCTAAAATGTAAAAATATTTTTTCAGCTTCTCATTTTTATTTGATTTATTGTATATTTGTCTACGCATAAGTATTTCTTGAGTGACTTTGCTTGCTTGTTTTTAGTATTTTGTTGAAGATTTAGCGATAACAGATAAACCTGAGCATTTGCTCTTAATGATATGATTGAAGAAGAATATATTAGATTGATATTTGGTTTGAAATTACGACAAATCAGAACTGAGAAAAACCTTTCTTTGTTTGGTTTGGCTAAAGTTACCGGACTTTCTAAATCGTATTTGAACGAGATTGAAAAAGGGAAAAAATATCCTAAAAGAGATAAAATTTTGCTATTATCGGAGGCATTGGATTCAACTTATGACCAAATGGTTTCCTTGAAATTGGATAAGAATTTGGCTCCGATTGGTGAAATTTTGCAATCTCGAATTTTAAAAGAGATACCGCTGGAAATTTTCGGAATTAAGGAAAGTAATTTGATTGATATTATTGCGGAAGCTCCAGTAAAAGTGAACGCTTTTATCAGTACGTTGTTTGAAATTGCGAAGCATTACAATCTTACTAGAGAGAGTTTTTTTTTGGCAGCTTTGCGTTCCTATCAGGAAGCGAACAATAATTATTTTGACGAAATTGAATTGCAAGTTGAGAAGTTTGCCAAAGCCTATTCGTTGGATTTAACCAAGAAGTTGAACGTTGCTGATTTGGAAGAAATTTTGGTTGATGAATATGGCTACACCATAAATAATGAAGAGTTGACAGAACATGAGGAGTTGGTGTATTTGCGTTCAGTTTTTGTGCCTAAATCGAAGACGTTGTTGATTTCCAAAAGTGCAGATATTTCGCAACGAATGTTTATTTATGCAAAAGAAATCGCTTACAATTATATGGAGATTAGCGATCGATTGTATACATTTTCATGGATAAAATTTGAAAGTTTTGATCAGGTTTTGAACAACTTTTTTGCCTCTTATTTTGCCGGAGCTTTGTTGATTCCGAGAAAGGAATTAGTGAAAGAATTGAAATTGGTTTTTGAGCAAAAGACCTTCAATCCAAGTGATTTTACAAGTTTAATTTCAAAATTTACTGATTCACCGGAGACCTTTTATCAACGTTTGACCAATGTTTTGCCTAAGGATTTTAATTTGAAGAATTTATTTTTCTTGCGATTCAATTATAAACCTGAACGTAATGATTTTCAGTTGACAAAAGAGTTACATATTACCAATTTATTAGAGCCGCATGCTAATGAAAATAACGAACATTATTGCAGACGGTGGATTTCTATCAAGACCTTAAGTGAGATTCCAAGTTCAAAAGAAAATCATCTTTTTGATACTCAAATATCGAGTTATAATCATACGGATAATGAATATTTTGTATTGTCATCGGCAACTAAAGATCCATTTAGAAATGGGTATTACCGAAGTATCGCTTTAGGAATTATGATTTCAACACATTCATTAAGTAAAATACAGTTTTTGGAGGATGAATCTATTAAAAGGAAAAAAGTTGGAGTTACTTGTGAAACGTGTTCAATTTCAGATTGTTTTGAGCGAGTAGCACCTCCTAAAAAAATTGAACGTAAACAACGTTTTGAAAAAATAGATAAAGTTGTTCAGTCGTTAATAGAAAAATACAGTTAAAAAAATCCCGATTCAATAAAGGATCGGGATTTTGTATTTATTAGCAAATTGTTTATTGAAAACTGAATACTAGAATTGCTCTCTTCCTGAAAAATGGAAAGCACCTTCAATGGCAGCATTTTCATCAGAATCAGAACCGTGAACGGCATTTTCTCCGATAGAAGTAGCATATTTTTTACGGATAGTTCCTTCTGCAGCATCAGCTGGATTTGTTGCACCAATTAAAGTTCTGAAATCTTCAACAGCGTTATCTTTTTCTAAAATTGCAGCAACAATCGGTCCTCTTGTCATAAATTCAACTAACTCACCAAAGAATGGTCTTGCAGCGTGAACAGCATAAAATGCTTGAGCATCTGCTACAGTCAATTGAGTTAATTTCAAAGAAACGATTTTGAAACCACCCTCTGAAATCATATTTAAAATCCCACCGATGTGTCCGTTTTCGACAGCATCCGGCTTAATCATTGTAAATGTTCTATTTGTAGCCATTTTGTTTTATTGTTTTTAATTCGGGTGCAAAGGTAGGTTTTTTATTTTAAGTTTCAAGTTTCAGGTTTCAAGTTTTTTACAAAACAACCACCTTAAATTCCTGCTCCAACGGTTTTAATTCTTTCAACAATTTTTCTATTAATTCGGCACCAAATTCCACATAAAACTCAGAGAAATTTATTTTTCGTTCCTGTAAACTTTGGTTGGGAAATAATTCGTTTTGTAACGAAATGATTCTGTTTAATTGTTCTTGATGAACTCTTTTTTCGGCTTTTAATAATCGTTTTTCTAAGTTTTCTAAGCCTCTGATTTGTTTTACTTCTTGTGCTTTAACAGCTCCTAAAAATGATTTATCAGTCGTTTGAGCCATTTCATGTAGTGCTTCAAATTGTTTTTTCAAAGCATCTTTTTGAGCAGAAAAGTCAATCGTAAAATCAGAAAGCAATTTGGTTTTTTGATTAAATAATTCTTGTTGATTTAAAAATAAATCGCTCCAAGTTAACTGCAATTTATCTGCCTTTGCTGCTTGTTTTTCAGTAGCTAACAAAACCGAATTACGCAGTAACAAAATTGGAAAAGTCACATGCTGACTTTCGAAAAATGATTTTAATTCCAACCAATAGGCCAATTCACCGCCACCACCAATGTAGCATAAATTCGGTAAAATAACTTCTTGATATAACGGTCGCAACAACACATTCGGACTAAATTT
Organism: Flavobacterium sp.; assembly: GCF_013822155.1. Classification (GTDB taxonomy): domain Bacteria; phylum Bacteroidota; class Bacteroidia; order Flavobacteriales; family Flavobacteriaceae; genus Flavobacterium. Next base: position 7,433 of record NZ_PNJW01000045.1, on the reverse strand, counting down.
TTCAGGATGATTGTCAACTTCTGTCAAAATTTCTTCTTCTGAAAAAGTCATTTTTGTATTTAAAACTGCATAACTTCCGTTTTCAAAAACAATTCGCTCACGCAATTTATCTTCAATATAAAAAAAATTAATTTCCCTCGGATTCACTTGAACAGAATACGATTCCAACAAAGGAGTGGTTTCATTTACTTTGGCAAATGCCGTTTGCTGCAACAATTCATTTTTGATATATGGAACAAATGATTTTTTCAAATTAGTGTCGTCTGCATCAATGACCACTAAACCTTCAATGGAAAATAATTCATTCGCTAAAAACCGTGTTGCATCAGCTAGATTGGTATGTTCTAAATACGCTTTTTTGAATAAATTTTTTAAACCTTCCGCATTCTTTCCTAAACCAATTTCCGATTCAAAAACAGCAAAAACAGCCTCTAAACCATCGGTCGATAATCGTCCCACCGGTCCAAAACTTTCTCGATTCCAACTGATTTTTTTATGTTTAAAATTAAAGTAATTAATTTCTTCAAAATCGTGATCTTCAGTTGCCATCCAATAAATAGGAACAAAATCATGTTCGGGAAATTCACTTTTTAATTGCTTACATAAATTAATAGTCGAAACAATTTTATACAAAAAATAAAGTGGCCCGGTAAACAAATTCAACTGATGTCCGGTTGTAATTGTGAAAGTGTTTAAATTGTTTAAAAGTTTAATGTTGTTTAATGTTGTTTCAGATGAAACAATTGATTGATATTGCTTTTCCAATACATAAACTAAAACTTCTCTCTTGAAATTGTCATTGCCATTGAAATTGTTTCCTTTTTCTTCCAACTGTAATTTAAAATTTTCCAGGTTCGGAAAACGATGATACAAGGCTTTCAACTCTGGTTTTTCATTCAGATAATCATTGATTAAAGCAGAAAAATAACCTGATTGTTGATAGCTGATACAGTCGGTTGGCATACGATTTAAATTTTTGTAAAAATAACGAAAATAAAAGTAGTGAAAAGGTGTTTAACAAATGGTTAGGAAAAGATAGATTATCTTTTCAAAGAAAAATGACCACGGTATTCTTTTCCATTTTCTCTGGTAACAACAAACCAATAATCGTTTGAAGGAAGCAGATTTCCGGAGTATGTTCCATCCCAACCTTCAGAATTGGCTCCTAATTGTTTGATGAATTTTCCGTATCGGTCAAAAATTATAACGGTCAAATTAGGTTCAATTTCAGAAAATTTAATTTTCCATTTGTCATTATAACCATCACCATTTGGTGTGAAAAATAAGGGATACATTAACAGATAAACTTTTTGGTCAACTGTACCGCAATCATTTTTATCTCGAACAAAAACGGTATATTCTCCACTTGGCAAATTGGTAAAAAGATTTGAATCCTGAAAATTTATATTATCTAATGAATATTCATAATTACCTAATCCGGAAGCTGCAATCTGAATAATGTTTTCACTAGTTGTCCAATCTTTTGTTTCAATGTTTGTAATAGTTGCAGGATTGGATAATACGACAGTAAAGTTTTTTGTAGATGAACAAATCAATGATCCGTGATTTTCTGTTACAGTTACATTGTAATTTCCTGGTTGTGAAACAATTATAGATGGTGTTGTTTCTCCTGTTGACCAAATGTAGCTGTAAAAACCATTTCCGGCATTTATTACGATGCTATTTCCATCACAAATTGGCATAATGTCATTTATTTCAATTATTGGTTTACTGAAAAGTGTTAAATTTAATTCTACAATTTGAAAGCATGTGTTCGGTGAATCAATTCGAACATAGATAATTCTATTTCCGATTAAAAGTTCAAAGTTAGTATTGTTTGCAATTTCTTCTGAAGTAATTTGATTTTCAGCACCATTAAATGAATTGTAATAGTTAAAAATGTTTCCGTTAGAAGCAATTAGTTCTGTATTATAACTTGTTAAATCAATAATTTCTTTTCCATCATTTAAATCATCGCATATTAATTCACTATAATTAGTAGCATTTAAAGTGTTGATTAAATTTATTGTAACAGCTAATCTAATGTTGCTTTCACAGCCATTGAGCGTTTGTGTAGCATAATAGGTTGTGTTATTAATGAGTATAGTTGAATTAGGAAGAGGTGTTGTGCTCGTGATACTGTCATACCAAAGTATAGCTGTTCCGTTGACAACAATTGATTGCAAAGTGGCATTTTCTGTACTGCAGAAATTTTGATTTATTGTTCCTGTTACAGGAGGAGTATTGTTGATAATGGCTAAAATTGCAATTCGATTACTTTCACATCCGTTAATTGACTGAGAAGCATAATAAGTAACTGCATTTTGTAAAATAGTGTTGTTAGCTAAACTATTTCCATTGGATTGACTGTCATACCAAGTGATATTTTGACCATTAATTAAAAAATCATTTAAAGTAGCATTATCTTGGATACAAAATGTTTGTTGGCTATTTCCGATGGGAGTAGCTATGGGATTTATAACAATATTTTGAGTCTGAGTAAAGGTATTTCCATTTCCGTCATCATAGTTCCATGTAATGGTGTAATTACCAGAAGTTGAAAAATCTAAAGAAGAAGTTGTAGTAGCGATAATTATTCCAGAGCAATTGTCATTCGCAGTTGGAATGTTTGTAATTACTGTATTGCAATCACCGTTTATGACTGGTAAATTAGAAAGATTGGGTACTGGAGCTTGAGTATCTCCAACAAAAACGTCAATAGTTACTGTATTATCACAATCTACTGTTCCTGTTATTTCACAACTGTATTGTCCGCTATGACTAGAATTTACATTTGAGATTACAGGATTTTGCAACGTAGAAGTAAACCCGTTTGGACCAGTCCATAGATAATTAGTACCACCTGTTGCAATCAGTTCAAGATTACTTCCTATACAGGTTGGTGTATTACTGGTTACATTGGTTGAGGAAAGACAGTCTCTGAACTTTACTATATAGGTATCAGGGTTTGAGCCAAGGGTTGATTGATGGGCTCCGTCAGTAGCAATTCCGGTAGTACTTCCATTAGTATTTCCATATAAATAGATATCATTATTTAAATCAATTTTAGTTACACACATTTGTTCAGCTAAATTTCCTCCATAATAAGTTCCCCAAATTTTTTGTCCTAATGGATTCAATTTTATTAAATAGGATTTTTGATAGTTAGTTTTTATTGGCATAAATGCATCTGGAGTGGTAAGTCCATTATTTATACCGGTATATCCTGAAAAAAATATATTACCAGATGAATCTAAATCTAAAGATAATATTTGTTCAAAGAAATATGTCCCCCAAATATATTGCTGTGTTTGAAGATTAAACTTGATGATAGTATAATTATTCCCCGAAGAAAGAATTGATCCTTGCGGTAGAGGTTCAACAAAGTTTTCGTGCATTGTTCCTGGTGTACCTAATCCATAATTATTTATTCCTCTCCCGTAAATAACTATGTAATCATCTTTTAAGCAAGCACCAAAAAGATATGTTCTATCTGCAATAAAAGTTCCCCAGATTCTATTTCCATTTAAATTAAATTTAACAATCATACCACCAAATTGAGTAGCTGCTGGTTGATAAGATCCAGGCGTTGTAATATTACTACTAGCATTTATCGAATTATGAACACCAATAGCATAAAGGTGACCATCGGAAGAAATGGAACATGCTGTAAAGCCATCTGCTAATTCACCTCCATAAAAGGTACTCCATATTCTAGTTCCAATAGAATCAAATTTTGCAATAAAACCTGTCGAAAGGTATCCTGGAGATGCTTTTTCCATTTGAAAAGCTCCTGGTGTTGAAAAATTATCAGTACTATTTGTTTCTCCAACAATATATATGTTTCCATTTGTGTCCACACTTAAACCTCTAATATAATCATTTTGATTTCCTCCGTAATAAGTGCCCCATTGTTTGATGCCTAAATTATTTAGTTTAATCAAATAACCAGAGTTATATTGATCTTTTAAGGGTTGATGGCATCCTGGTGATGGTATAAAGGGGTTGATATTTAATACATTTCCATATAGATACATATTGTCTTGACTATCTAAAACCAAACTGGTGCCGAACGGATAATATGAACCCCACAGAAATTCTCCGTTGGTGTCAAACTTTGAAATATAAGCACTACCGGAATCATATCCACTTATATTAGGTCCAGCACTGGCAATGTTAGTTGTACTTCCAGTACCTCCTGACAATATTGTATTGTTGTTACTGTCAACATTTAACGTGCCTGACGTTTCATAACCCATACCTCCATAGTATGTTCCCCACAATCGTATTGGAACTGGATCAATAATAATAGTATTACTTGATGAATTTAATTCACCTTGAAATCCATAAGTATTTCTTTTGATTTTTTTATAATTTATAACTAATTCAGAATTTGATTCATCTAATTCAATCCAGCTTAATGGAATTGTTTCATCCATTTGTCCGAAACGAAGATTCATTTTAATTTTATTATTAAACAATTCGTTTTTTACTCCATTTATTTTAAATTGAATATCGGAAATTTTGCCGCCAGGCTTAATAATAAAATTATATTCAAAAACTTTAGTATGATCATCTGGAATAAAAAAAACAACATCTATGTTTGCATATAAATTTTTGTAAATTACCTTTTGATAATTATAAACATGAGTGATGCCTTCAACATTATGTAATAAATTAAAATAGTTGTTAAAGCCACTCGATTTTTGTTCACCAATAATTTTCGTATTTAGATTTGTATTTAAAAAATCAATATCTACTCTGTGTATGGAATAGTTAGATTTAATTATAGGGTTTTTTGATTCGAAATCTATTAATGGAATTATACTATTTATTTCTTTTTTTTTAACTTCATATACATCATACGAAAAACCATTTTCCCTCAACTGAACATTCAAACCATTTGTATTCAGAAGATACTTTACGTTCGGATTGGGTTTCCCCTTTTGATCAATTATTTGACCTTTATTTTCAATAAACCCATATGAACTAGATTTATTCTGTCCTGAAATGAGTAGAGTAGAAAAAAATAAAATAAAAGTCAGTAAAGCTTTCATAATGAATAGTATCAATATTACAAATATAATTATTTTCTTATTAATGAATAGTTATTAAGCTAATATGTAAAAAATATTTATTTTTACAAAAAATCTTTTTGAAAGACCTCCTCCTTATCACCCCTCCTTTCACTCAACTGAATACACCGTATCCGGCAACAGCCTATTTGAAGGGTTTTTTAAACACCAAAAACATTTCCTCTTTTCAAATGGATTTAGGTATAGAAGTAATTTTGGAAATTTTTTCAAAAAAAGGATTAGAAAAAATATTTCAGGTTTCAAGTTCAAGATTTCAAGTTGATGAAAATTGTCAAAGGATTTATGCTTTAAATCAAGATTACATTCAAACAATCGATGCTGTCATTACATTTTTACAAGGGAAAAATCCAACCCTTGCTCGTCAAATTTGTTCCGGAAATTTTCTGCCTGAAGCATCCCGTTTTGAGCAGTTGGATGACATGGAGTATGCTTTCGGAACCATGGGAATGCAAGACAAAGCAAAACATTTAGCCACTTTATACCTCGAAGACTTGTCCGATTACATTGTGGCTTGTGTTGATGAAAATTTTGGTTTCAGTCGGTATGCCGAACGGTTAGGCAGAAGTGCCAATTCATTTGACGAATTATACTATCAATTGAATCAAAAACCAACCTATATTGATGAGATTACGTTATCTGTTTTAAACCAGAAACTAACGGATATTCAACCCAAATTAGTTTGCTTTTCTGTACCGTTTCCAGGAAATTTGTACAGTGCCTTTCGATGTGCTCAATTCATAAAAACAAATTTCCCAACAATCAAAACAGCAATGGGAGGTGGTTTTCCCAATACCGAATTACGCGATTTAAAAGATAAACGGGTTTTTGAATTTTTCGATTTTATTACGTTGGATGATGGAGAATTACCGATTGAACTTCTTTATGGTACAGTTTGTCAGACTGAGCTTGTCGAAGTCCTTTTTAAACGTACTTTTCTTCTTGAGCACAACGAAGTAGTCTACAAAAACAATTCTATCCAACACGACTATAAACATTCCGAAGTCGGCACACCCGATTATTCCGATTTGCAATTAGACAATTATATTTCTGTAATTGAAATTGCTAATCCAATGCACAGTTTGTGGAGCGATGGTCGATGGAACAAACTCACCATGGCTCACGGTTGCTATTGGGGAAAATGCACGTTTTGCGATATTTCACTCGATTATATCAAATTATACGAACCCATCGCAGCCAAATTATTGGTGGACCGAATGGAAGAGCTCATCGCTCAAACCGACGAAAACGGATTCCATTTTGTGGATGAAGCAGCTCCTCCGGCATTGATGCGTGAAGTAGCCTTGGAAATTCTTAGAAGAAAAATAACAGTCAGTTGGTGGACCAACATTCGCTTTGAAAAAAGCTTTACGGCTGATTTATGTCAGTTGCTCAAAGCTTCCGGTTGCATTGCCGTTTCGGGCGGATTGGAAGTAGCGTCTGACCGATTATTGGAGCTAATTAAAAAAGGTGTTACTATAGAGCAAGTAGCCCAAGTTACCCGAAATCTTATTGAATCAGGCATCATGGTGCATGCTTACTTGATGTATGGCTATCCTACACAAACCATTCAGGAAACGGTTGATAGTTTAGAAATGGTTCGTCAATTATTTGAATTAGGAATTCTACAATCCGGGTTTTGGCATCAATTTGCCATGACGGCACACAGTCCGGTTGGTATGTTTCCCGAAGAATTTGGTGTAATTCCGCAACAAAATGACATTACTTTTGCCAACAATGATATTCAGTTTACAGACAAAACCGGCATCAATCATGATAAATTCAGTTTTGGACTGAAAAAATCGCTCTTTAATTTTATGCACGGAATTTGTTTTGATTATGAGTTGCAAGAATGGTTTGATTTTAAAATTCCTAAAACGAAAGTTGCTCCTGATTATATTATTTCATGTTTGGAAAAAGAAGAATCATTCAACACAAAACCGTCGGCAAAAATTGTTTGGATAGGAGCAAAGCCTATGAATGAACTATTTACCAAATCTAAAAAAGGTAAATCATGGGAAATGGTCAAATTGATGTTTCATTCTAAAACTGAAACGGTTGAAATTTCATTAGAAAAAGAAAAAGGCATTTGGTTTGCAGAAATGCTAGAAAAAATTTCAATCTCAGGGGATAAAATAGTAACTTTTTCTAAAATCAAATCTGATTTTGAATTGCATTTTGAAGATTTTGAATTGTTTTGGTATTCTAAACAAATCAATACCTTACGTTCAATAGGTTTACTGACATTATAAAAAAACAGCTGAAAATTTACTTTCAGCTGTTAAGTTTAGTTGTTTTTTAAATAGTTATAAATTTCATCTTTCAAGAACACCCTGTCTT
>NZ_PNJW01000044.1 GCF_013822155.1 Flavobacterium sp. | reverse complement strand
GAAAAAGAAAAGGTAAAATCACAAGAGATTGAAATTGATTTCTTTAAAAATATAAAACCACGCTTTACATCTAAACTAATATATTAAAATGCTATCTTTAAAATAGAAACTAAAAAACCTCATGGTGGAGAACGTATTTTAAAGAATTATTTAAACTACGAATTAGAAAAATTAAAAAGATATTTCGATGATAACATAGACTTTAATAAATATTATCGAACAGGAAATAATTACCTATGCCACAAGTATTTTACAGAGGAGAATTTTATATTAAATTAGCTTTAGACAGCTTCTATTTTGAAGTAGCATATGTTTTTAATACTTCACATATTCTGTAATCTCCAAGCCATAGCCAATCATTCCAACTCGTTTGGTTTGTTCAGAGTTGGATAGCAGTCTTATTTTTGAAATATCGATATCATGTAAAATTTGAGCTCCAATACCAAAATCTTTTGAATCCATTTTGATTGGTGGTGCTTTCATTTCTCCTTGTTCTTGAAGAATTTTTAACTCACAAATACGGTTTAATAGTTCAATGGAAGGAATTTCTTGATTAATAAAAATAATTGCTCCTCGTCCTTCTTTGTTAATACGATTAAACATATCTTCCAATCGTTTGTCTGTATTGTTTGTTAAGGTTTCTAGGATGTCATTATTAACTTGTTTGGAATTTATTCTGGTTAGCACAGCTTCCCCGTTATTCCAACTTCCTTTGGTCAACGCTAAATGAATTTGTTTGTTTGTTGTTTGGAGATAAGCTCGTAAACGAAATGTTCCAAATCGGGTATTGATTTCAAAATCTTCTTTCTTTTGAATCAAACTATCGTGTTGCATACGATAAGCCACTAAATCTTCAATTGAAACTAGTTTTAAATCAAACTTTTTAGCAACATCTACTAATTGTGGTAGGCGAGACATAGAACCGTCTTCATTCATGATTTCGCAAATTACTCCGGCAGGGGAGAACCCGGCTAAGCGTGCAAAATCAATAGCCGCTTCCGTATGCCCTGTTCTTCTTAAAACGCCACCTTGTTTTGCAATCAATGGGAAAATGTGTCCTGGACGTGCTAGTTCAAACGGCTTAGTTTCTTCATTTACCAATGCTAAAATTGTTTTAGCTCTGTCTGCTGCAGAAATTCCGGTTGTAACTCCATTTCCTTTTAGATCGACAGAAACAGTAAATGCAGTTTCCATATGGTCGGTATTATTGACTACCATGGAACGAAGTTCTAATTCTGAACAACGACGTTCTGTTAAGGGAGCACAAATGAGTCCGCGGCCATGTGTAGCCATGAAATTAATCATTTCCGGAGTAACCTTTTCAGCCGCAGCCAAAAAATCACCTTCATTTTCGCGATCTTCATCGTCAACTACTATGATGATTTTTCCTTGACGGATATCTTCAATAGCTTCTTCTATGGTATTTAGTTGTGTTTTATAAGACATGATTAATTTTTATGCTTTCAAAAGTTATTATCGATATTGAGTCATCGCTTCTTTAATTACTGTTTTAATATAAAAATGTAATAAAATAAAGAAGGGAAATCCAACTAAAAAAGTTATGACTAGGCCCACATTCACTTTACGCCCAATTAATTTACCCATTTCCTCAAGCGTTTGGTGTGACTTATATAGAAATATATAAAATAAAATAATAGTTACAATTGAGATAAGAATAAGTATAGGGTTTAGTTTTGAGCTTAATACACTTAAAATCAAAGCAATAAAATAGGTAACTAACGTGATATTACTTTGTACTTTATAAGCTTGATTTAAACGATCTAATTCTTGGTATTCTTTATTGTATAAATTATGGGTATCTATTAAATCTTGTTGAGTAATGCCACGATTAGATAATATTTTTAAGGCTTTATTTCTAAAATCGCTTGAATAATTAAACTGTTTAGAATTTTTTACAATATTGATGAGTGAATCATCCGTGTAGTGATTTAATTTTTCAAATTCTTCATCTTCATCTATTTTCAGGGCATCTAAATTTACAATTGTTTCAATCAATACATCATCTTCTGTATTTTTAGGTGTAAATAATTTTTGAAAAGGAACTGTAATCCAATCAAAATTAAGCATTAATCCAATATCATTTGTAGCTCTGTAGGTTAATAAAACAGCGAAAGGAGTGAGGATGATGGAAGACATCCATGAACCTAAAAACGGAGGAATTCCATTTTCCTGAGCCACTTTTTTACCAAATACATTGATGAAATGGTAAATAATGAATACAACCATGGCAAAAACAATTGGGAGTCCTAATCCTCCTTTTCTGATAATAGCTCCTATGGGAGCCCCTATGAAAAACATTAATAAACATGCGTAAGCAATAACAAACTTGTCAAATAAAGCTAACCAATGATTATTAATATTTTTTATTTTTCCGGTAAATTCATATTGAGAACCGTCAATTGAATATTTTGTGTTGGTAACACTTCCTTTTGCAAATTCAAGTATTTGAGAAACTTGATAAGGCTTTAATATAGAAGTTAAATCATTAATGATTGTATCTTTAACTTTTGGTTTATTAACTATTTTAGAATTTACTAATCCAATTCGTTGGTGAATGTTTTCTGTATAAGATACAATATCTTTTTCTTTTTTTGTTTCTAATGAATCTATTGTATAAACCAATTCATTGACATTTAGCATTGTATTGGTATTGGTAATTTCATCCGTATTCATATCCGTTTTTTGCAACGGAGCTAAATCAAAATTAATAATGTATTTTTTGAAGGAACTTTTTGCAAAAGGTAATTTCTTTTTGTCTTCAAAATTTTTGGGTTGAATATCTTCATAATAATTACCGTTGTAAAGTACTAATTGAAGAAAATTTGTTTTTTCATCCCCAATTAATTCACCATTTTTAGCTTTGATAATTACATTTGCTCCTACGCCAAAATTAGAAAGCCGGTGAATGGTAATGTCATCTAAAAGATTGTTATTTTCTCCGTGTTTCTTGCTTACTTTAATGTTGTAACTACCAATTTTGCTGAATTGACCTTCCGCTATGGCCATCGATGGCTTTTGCTGAACAATTGTTTTTCGTAGGTTTACAAATTCATATTCTGCTTGTGGAATGATATTATTGGCAAACAAAAAAGCCACAAAACTTAGCCCGGATATAAAAATTGCTAAGGAATACATTGCTCTTTTTAAAGAAATTCCGGAAGCTTTCATGGCAGCAAACTCATAGTTTTCGGCAAAATTTCCGAAGGTCATGATGGAGGACAATAAAACAGAAAGTGGTAAAACTAAGGGTACAACCTTAGGCGAATAGAACAATAAAAACTTTATGATTAAATAAGTATCTAAATCTTTTCCGGCTAAATCAGCAATGAAAAGCCAAATTCCCTGTAAAATAAAGATAAAAAAAAGGATTACAAATACCGTAGCAAATGTACTCAGAAACGAAGTCAGTATATAGCGATCCAGTATTTTCACCTCAGAATTAGTCTATTCTATTGATGTAGTAACCTTTGTATTTAGTCTCGTCAAAGGTAAACTGATTTTTTGATACCGGTTGATTGGTTTTGAAAGAATTAACAGTGAGGGTAGTTTTAGTTCCGTTTTTACCCATTTCGATTAAGTTATAGATATGTTTTGTTTGCACATCTATCCCTAAAAGTATTTCTTTTCGTTGGTCTTTCGAGCTGATTGGAACCAATTTGATGTATTGAATTTTACGTCCTTTTACATCTTGTAAAATATCCCAATAATACTTGTAACCACTATTAAAAAAAGTTAGCATTTTAGAGGGAGTTATTGCGTTTTCATCTTTGTCATCCACTTTAGAAATGGTTATTTCTTCATCTTCAGGAACTATAGTATAGGTTTTTTTGCCGTCAAAAATTTTGGTAACACCCATAAAATTTAAATAATATAAATTTCCTTTGAGCACTACATTTCCTTTGCTGTCTTGGTTGATATTTTCTTTGGTGTTTTGAAGAGAATATTTAAAATCAATAGCTATATTTTCATAGCTTTTAACTTTGGCTGTTACTTCGTCAAGTAAATCTTTAGCTTTCTTTTCTTGACCAAAAGAGGTGATTGTAGAGATAAAAAAAATAGAAATCCAAATTAGGTTTTTCATTTTAAGCATTATTTTGTTCATTATTAAAAAATTCATTCAACGAATTCAAATCAGGAATATTGACGGCACGTGCTTTACTTCCTTCAAACTGACCAACTATTCCGGCGGCTTCTAATTGATCTATTAAGCGACCGGCTCGGTTGTAACCTAATTTTAATTTTCGTTGTAATAAAGAAGCGGAGCCTTGTTGAGCAATTACGATCACTTCTGCAGCTTCTCTAAACATTGAATCACGTTCGGATATATCTATATCAAGCATTGTGCCATTCTCTTCTCCCACATATTCCGGTAGAAGATATGCATTTGGATAAGCTTTTTGTGAACCGATATATTCTGTGATACGTTCTACTTCCGGTGTGTCTACAAAAGCACATTGCACCCGAACTAAATCATTTCCGTTGGAATAAAGCATATCGCCACGACCAATCAATTGATCAGCTCCTTGTGTGTCTAAAATAGTTCTTGAATCAATTTTCGAGGTAACTCTAAAAGCAATTCTCGCAGGGAAATTAGCTTTGATTAAACCGGTAATCACATTCACAGATGGTCTTTGAGTAGCGATAATTAAGTGAATACCAATAGCTCGTGCTAATTGTGCCAAACGGGCAATAGGTGTTTCCACTTCTTTTCCGGCAGTCATAATTAAATCGGCAAATTCATCCACTACTAAAACAATATAGGGTAGAAAACGATGTCCTTCGTTTGGATTTAATTTTCTATTTTTAAATTTTTCGTTATATTCTTTGATGTTTCGCACCATTGCATCTTTCAGCAAGGTGTAGCGATTATCCATTTCAATACAAAGCGAGTTCAATGTATTGATAACTTTAGTGTTATCGGTAATAATAGCATCGGAGGTATCCGGTAATTTAGCTAAATAATGGCGTTCGATTTTGTTAAATAAAGTCAACTCTACTTTTTTAGGGTCAACCAAAACAAATTTTACTTCCGCCGGATGTTTTTTATACAATAAGGAGGTAAGGACAGCATTCAAACCTACAGATTTTCCTTGTCCGGTGGCTCCAGCCATCAAAAGGTGAGGCATTTTAGCTAAATCGACAACAAAAGTTTCATTAGAAATTGTTTTTCCTAAAGCAATCGGTAATTCCATTTCGGCTTCCTGAAAACGTTGAGAAGACAAAACGGATTTCATCGGCACCATAGTAGGATTTTTATTTGGCACTTCAATACCAATAGTTCCTTTACCGGGAATTGGAGCAATAATACGAATTCCTAAAGCAGAGAGTGACAAAGCAATATCGTCTTCTAAACTTTTAATTTTAGAAATACGAACACCTGCTTCAGGAACAATTTCATATAAAGTTACTGATGGCCCTACGGTTGCTTTGATTTGAGCGATATCAATTTTATAATTCCGAAGTGTTTCAACAATTCGGTTTTTATTTTCTTCTAACTCTTCCTGGTTAATGGTGATTCCGGCAGAACCGTAATCTTTTAATAAATCCAGGGTTGGAAATTTATATTTAGAAAGTTCTAATGTTGGATCAAACTCACCAAAATCAGCTACTAATCGAGCGGCAAGATTTTCTTCTAACTGTTCTTCCTCAGGTGCTTTTTCAATCACAAATTGTTCATCATCGGTATGAATGATTTCCGGCTCTCTTGGTACTGAATGGGGCAGTGGATCTAATGTTTTTACTTTTGGCTCTAAATTGATTTCTGAAGCATGTTCAATAGTTGGTTTTAAAGCTTCTTTATTAATTTCAAAGACAGAAGTTGGTTTCATTGAAATTATCCCTTCTTCAACTTCTTCTTCCTCTTCTTTAGTATTGGTAGGTAAAGGTTGATCAAAAGCACTTTTTGCATCGGCTAAATCTTCCTTAATTTCTTTTTTCTTCCGTTCGAACAGTTTTTGAAAAGTTTCAGGAGAAACATTGACTTTAAAAATCAAATAAATTAACAAACTGAAAACCAAAACTAACAAAGTTCCCGGTTTTCCCATAAAATCCTGAATCAAGGAATTCATTTCAAAACCAATAACACCGCCTAGTTCAGGAATGTAATTTGAAAAGAAACCAAATAGTAATGAAAAATTAACCATGGCAAATAAATCCCAAAACCAAACATTTTTGAGCTTTTTGAGTGGCAAACTCAAAATCATATAAATTCCGGATAAAAAGAAAAGTCGGACTAATAAAAAGGAAGCAATACCAAATCCTTTATAAAGAAAAAAGTCGGCAATATAAGCACCAATTTTTCCTAACCAATTATGAACTTCAACTGAACGGTTGGTTAAACTGGTTATGGCACTTTGGTCTTCTTTCCAATAGATAAAGAAAGAAATCATCGAAAGAAAAAGAGCAACAGAAAATAAAACCAAAAAACAACCAAACAAAAATTTGTGTTGTTTGGTTAACTTCCAGGATTTTTTTGTTTCCTTATCCGTTTCTGATTTTGCAGAACTTGTCGTTGATGATTTAGCCATTTAAAAACTGTCTGATTTGCTGTAAAAGTAATTATTTAAATTTAGTTATACTAAAGTTCTAACATACGGAACATATATGATTGCACCAATTGCAATGGCAGTCATAGCTGCAAAAAAAACGGCACCTGCTGCAATATCTTTAATGAAACCTATTCGTTCATGGAATTCCGGATGAATAAAATCAGCTATTTTTTCAACGGCAGTATTTATTCCTTCAATGGACAAAACTAAACCGATTGCTAACGTTTGCAAAAGCCATTCTGTTTTGGTAATTTCAAGATAAAAACCGGCTATGGAAATAATAATACCGATTGAAAACTGAACCATCACGCTGTGCTCTGTTGTAATCAATTTGTAAGCTCCTTTTAGAGCAAAAACCATACTTTTTAGGCGTCCGGTGAAAAGGGTAGTGTCTTTTTGAAATTCCATATTCGAATTATAATGCAGCTAAAGCCAACTCATAATTTGGTTCTTGAGCAATTTCAGGAACTTGTTCGGCATAAGTAACCATTCCATTTTCGTCAAGAACAATAACAACTCTTGAATGTAGTCCGGCTAATGGTCCGTCAACAATTGTTAATCCATAAGCATCACCAAAACTTCCGGTTTTAAAATCGGATAAATTTTCAACATTTTCTAATCCTTCAGCCCCACAAAATCGTTTTTGAGCAAATGGTAAATCTCTGGAAATACATAAAACTTTTGTATTTTCTAAAGAACTCGCTTTTTGATTGAATGTTCGAACTGATGTAGCACAAACTCCGGTATCTATACTCGGAAAAATATTTAAAACTAATTTGCTTCCCGCATAATCACTTAAAGATGTGGAAGATAAATCTGTTTTTATTAAATTGAAATCAGGTGCTTTTGAACCCGCTTTTGGTAGTTCTCCTTGCGTATGTATAGGATTTCCTCCTAAAGTAATTGATGCCATAATTGTTATTTAATTAGTGTTCAAAAGTATGAAAATTTTAGTAATCTTTTAGTTGATTTTCGCAACAAAAAAAACGCCACCCGAAGGAAGCGTTTTATAAAGGTATTTGTTTGGAAATTATTTGTCTATTGAACCTAAAACCCGTTTCATAAACCCGTTCAAAGCTTCTTTTTTATCCATTCCGTTTTGAATAGATTTGTGAACCTCTAACGCACCATACATATTGGAAATTAATTCTCCAATAACATCCAACTCTTCTTCTTTTAAGGAAGGAATTTCTGTTAAAGCTTCTAAAACTTCAATGGTTTCTACAAGATAATCTTGGTCGTTATCTTCAATAAACTGGGTTAAGTGTTTTATTACCGGTAGTTTCATTAGTTTGAAGAAATTTCAGAAACCAATTCAGCTAATACTTCGGCTTTGTTGGTTTGTGTTTGATTCACCAATTCTCCGTTTACAAATGTTGCAAAGGTGGGCAAATTAGAAACATTAGCTAATTTTCTTGATTCAGGAGAATTTTCAGCATCTACCAAAACAAACGTAATAGCATCATTTTCTGAAGCTAATTTTTTAAATTTTGGTTTCATGATTCGGCAATTTCCACACCAAGAAGCAGAATATTGAACGACTACTTTATTATTAGTTGTCACTAAATCTTGAAGCGTATCTTCGGTTAAATCGATTAACATATTTTGTATTTTTAAATTTTCAATATCAAAAATCAAAAGCTGATTCTTTATATTGTCATTGAAATTGTTATGTATTAGTTTTGACTCAAGTAAGCAGCAGTACTCAAACGGTCAGCATGCATTGCCTCTTTGCCTTCTTCCCAATTCGCAGGACAAACTTCTCCTTTGGTTTGAACATGCGTGTAAGCATCGATTAAACGTAAATATTCGTTTACATTTCTTCCTAATGGCATATCGTTTACACTTTCATGGAAAATTTTACCGGTTTCATCAATTAAGTAAGTAGCTCTGTAAGTAACATTTGAACCGTCAATTAAATAGGAATCAGATTCCTCGTTATATTCACCTACTTCAATATCTAAGATGCCTAAAGCCGATGATAAATTCCGTGTTGTATCTGCAAGAATTGGATAAGTTACTCCTTCAATTCCACCATTATTTTTAGCGGTATTTAACCAAGCAAAATGAACTTCGTTTGTGTCACAAGAAGCACCAATAACAACGGTATTTCTTTTTTCAAATTCAGGTAAAGCAGTTTGAAAGGCATGTAATTCTGTGGGACATACAAAAGTGAAATCTTTTGGGTACCAAAATAAAATTACTTTTTTGTTGTTTTTTACGGCTTCATCAAGCACATTGATTCTTAAATTATCGCCCATTTCAGAAATGGCATCTACTGTAATGTTTGGAAATTTTTTACCTACTAATGACATAATTATTTTTATTTTATAATGTTAATTTCAGGTGCAAATTTAGTGCTTTACAGAAGAGTAATCTATGATATTTGTCATTCCTTTTTAGTATAGAAGTATCAGTTTTACTGATGCTTACGATGATAATGGCTTAAAATTAGTTACTCGGTAATTTTAAGTAATTATTAATTCATTATTCGTAATTATCATACTAAAATAATATAGAATCAATAGTAGTTAAAGTTATATTAAATAACAAAAACTGCCGATTAAAGCAGTTTTAGATAATTTATGATCGTAAATCTTATTTAGTTGTTAACTGCTTTATTTTAATGTTAAAGGCAGCAAATAGCAAAGTCATAAATGGACTAATGATATTAAAGAAAGCATAGGGGAGATATGAAATAGTTGAAACACCTAACACTCCGGATTGATAAGCTCCACAAGTATTCCAAGGAATTAATGCAGAAGTAACAGTACCGGAATCTTCTAACGTTCTGCTCAAATTTTCAGGAGCTAAACCTTTATCTTGATAGGCTTTTGCAAACATTTTTCCGGGAACTACAATAGCTAAATATTGATCAGAAGCTGTTAGGTTTAAAGCTAAACAACTGGCAACAGTACTGGCAAATAAGCCAAAAGTAGTGTGGAACAGTTTTAATAAAGAATCTGTAATTCGAGTTAATGCACCAATAGCCTCCATTACACCACCAAAAACCATGGCACACAGAATTAGCCAAATAGTACTCATCATTCCTTTCATCCCTTTAGCTGAAAATAAATCAGAGAGCATTTGATTAGTGGTTTCAACCGAAGTTTCAACGGTGATAGCATTCATAACACCTTTATATCCGGAAACAAAAGATAAATGATTACTTCCGCCAATTTTTGCAACTAATTCCGGTTGGAAAATAAGTGCAAAAACACCTCCTAACAAGGTTCCTATCAATAGGGCAATAAGCGGTTCTGTTTTTTTGATGATTAAAATAATGACAATTCCCGGAACCAAAAACAACCAAGGTGTGATGGTAAAGGCATCTTTGATTGATGTTAGCGTTGCTGAATTATCACCTGACCCATTAGTTGTTTGAGCTAAACCCAAAAAAATAAAAAGTAATAATGTAATAATCATAGTTGGTACAGTCGTAATGGTCATATAACGAATGTGCGTAAACAAATCTGTTCCAGCCATAGCCGGTGCTAAATTTGTTGTATCGGACAATGGTGATAATTTGTCGCCAAAATAAGCTCCCGAAACTACAGCTCCGGCAACCATTCCAAGAGGCATTCCGATGGTTGAACCAATTCCAATTAGAGCAATTCCAACTGTTGCTGAAGTTGTCCAAGAGCTTCCAGTCGCAATTGAAATTACAGAACAAATGATTAAACAAGCCGGAAGAAAAATGGCAGGATGTAAAATTTGTAAACCATAATAAATCATCGTCGGAATAACACCACTGATTAACCATGTTCCAGAAAGTGCTCCTACCATTAATAGTATTAAAATTGCTCCAGCGGTTGATTTTACATTTTTTGCAATTTCTTCCATCATGGCTTGATAGGTAACTTTATTCAGAAACCCAACTATTGCCGCAATTGCTCCACCAATTATTAATGCAAATTGATTTGGACCTGCAGTGGCACTATCACCATAAGCATAAACATTATAGGCTAAAATGGCTATTAAAAGTAAGATAGGAATTAATGCTTCGAATATAGAAAGTTCCTTATTTTCAATAAGTTGTTCGTCTTTCGGATCTTGTGGTTTAATATCTTGACTTTTCATGTAGTTTTGTTTGTGGATGCAATATACTATTTTTTTTGAATTTTGAATTGTAATAAAAAAATCCGATTCTGAGTTGAATCGGATTATATTTAGTTAAAATTTGTTTTTTATTTATTCAAAACTCCCAGTTCTATCATACACGCTTTCATCTTTTGATAAGTTCGTTCGATATCATTATCCAATCCAATTGAAAATCGAATTAATCCGTCTGATAAGCCCATTTCCTTCTGTTCTTCAATTGGAATTTCAGAGGAAGTAGAGGTTCCCGGAGCACTGAACAACGTTTTATAAAAGCCTAAACTTACTGCTAAATAACCAAGGTTTCTGTTTTGCATTAACTCCATTAATTCGTTGGCTTTGTCCAATGAACCCACATCCAAAGTCATCATCCCACCAAATCCATACTCCTTGTTTATCATTGAAGCATAAAGTTCATAACTGGGATGACTTTTCAATCCGGGATAAACTACTTTCAAACCATCTTTTTCAAATTTATCAGCTAAATATTGTGTGTTGTAACTGTGTTGTTTCATTCGAATATGCAAGGTTCTTAAGTTTTTTAAAATACTCGCAGAACGTAAACTATCCATCGTAGGTCCAAATAACATACTTGCACCACTGTTTACATTTTTCAATGCATTGATAAACTCTTGTGAAGCACAAACCACTCCACCAACGGTATCACTGCTTCCATTGATAAATTTTGTTAAACTATGGATAACAATATCTGCACCCAATTGGGCTGGAGCAACTGAAAGTGGCGAAAAGGTATTGTCAACCACTAATTTTAAATTGTGTTTTTTAGCAATCTTGGCGAGCCCTTCAATCTCAGCTACTTCTAATAAAGGGTTACTTACGGTTTCACAATATAAAACCTTTGTATTCTGACTTATAGCTGCTTCTACAACATCTAATTTTGTGATGTCCACAAAGTGCGTTTTAATGTTCCAGCGAGGTAACATATTTTTCATAAAGGCATAGGTTCCTCCATAAATTGTTCTACTTGAAACAATTTCGTCTCCGGCATTACACAATTGCATTAAAACAGGTGTAATAGCACCCATTCCGGAAGCAGCTACATTAGCACTTTCAGTCCCTTCCATGGCTGCTAAAGCTTTGCCTAAATATAAATTCATTGGTGAAGAGTGACGCGAATACAAATAGCATCCCTCAGCATTTCCTTCAAAGGTGTCAAACATTGTTTTAGCCGACAAGAAAGTATAGGTTGAACTGTCTGAAATGGAGGGATTCACGCCTCCAAATTCGCCAAAATATTGTAAATCTTGAATTTGATTGGCAGCATTAAAATCAGTTGGTTTCATCTTGATATTTTTTATTATGCATTACAAAATACAGTAAAATTAGAATTCAAAACAATATATGGCTTATAATTTGGATTATTAAACTGTTATATTTAATTTAAATAGATTTAATAACTATATTTGTTTGTTGTTTTTTATTTGAATAGATTTTTTAAAACTTAAACACTTATTATGGAACTCGATAAAATTGATAAAAAATTACTTTCGTTACTTCAAACGGATACCAAACAAACAACAAAAGAGCTTTCACTATTGCTTAATTTATCTGTAACAGCTGTATATGAACGCATAAAAAAAATGGAACGTTTAGGGATTATTCAACAGTATGTTGCTCTTTTAAACCGTTCAAAAATTAATAAAGGATTTGTGGTTTTTTGCCATGTCAAATTGGTGCAACATACCCGAGAGTACATTGCTGACTTTGAAAGTGAAGTAGTCAAACTGAACGAAGTTTTGGAATGTTTTCACGTGAGTGGTGATTACGATTATATTCTGAAAATTTGTGTGGGAAACATGGAAGAGTACCGAGAATTTATGATAACAAAATTAACAACGTTAAACCACATTGGCAGTACGCACAGTTCTTTTATGATTGGGGAAGTAAAAAACACAACCGTTTTTGAATTGGCGTAAGGCTTTGAAATTTTAATTTTAACGAATTCTTACCAAAATCTGCTCTGAAAAATGTTAGATTTGTTACTCTAATTAGATTGCATGAAAATAGCTATAGTTTGTTATCCTACTTTTGGTGGGAGTGGAGTAGTAGCCACTGAATTAGGACTTGAATTGGCTCATCGTGGACATGAGATACATTTTATCACGTACCGTCAACCGGTTCGATTAGCTTTATTGAATCCAAATGTGCATTACCACGAGGTTAATGTTCCGGAATATCCGCTTTTTCATTATCAACCTTATGAATTGGCACTTTCCAGTAAATTAGTTGATATGGTTAAGTTGCATAAAATAGAATTAATGCATGTGCATTATGCCATTCCACACGCCTATGCCGGTTATATGGCTAAGCAAATGTTGAAAGATGAAGGTATTTATATTCCTATGGTTACTACTTTGCATGGAACCGATATTACTTTAGTAGGGAATCACCCGTTTTATAAACCTGCCGTTAGTTTCAGTATTAATAAATCGGATGTAGTGACTTCTGTTTCTCAAAGTTTGAAAGACGAAACGTATAAGTTGTTTAATATCACCAAAGAAATTGAAGTTATTCCAAATTTTATTGAATTGGAGAAAACAAAGTTAGAGGAAGGTGCCCCGTGTTATCGCTCTTTGATGGCAACAGATTCTGAGAAAATTATCACTCACATCAGTAATTTTCGAAAAGTGAAACGCATTCCGGATATCATAAAAATATTCCACAAAATCCAACAACAAATTCCATCAAAATTAATGATGGTAGGGGATGGACCGGAAAAAGAAAAAGCGGAATTACTTTGTGAAGAATTAGGGATTGCTAATAAAGTTATCTTTTTTGGAAACAGTAATGAGATTGATAAAATTTTGTGTTTTTCTGATTTGTTTTTATTGCCTTCTGAGACGGAAAGTTTTGGATTGGCAGCTTTAGAAGCCATGGCTTGTAGTGTTCCGGTAATTTCAAGTAATACCGGTGGTTTACCGGAAGTGAATGTGGATGGATTTTCCGGATATTTAAGCAATGTGGGCGATGTTGATTCCATGGCGGAAAATGCAATTCGTATTTTAGAAAATGAAACCAACTTAGCTAAGTTCAAGAAAAACGCTTACGCTGTTGCCGAACGATTTGATATTGCTAAAATATTACCTCTTTATGAAGCAATTTATGAAAAAGCCATTCAAGAACAATTTAAAACAGAATCAAACTAAGATGAAAAAAATAATTGCCTTCTTGATTTTAAGTATTGTATTGTTTTCTTGTGCCTCAAAAACAAATAATGCGGATAAATTACCACTTTATGAAATCTTAAAACAAGAGGATCAAGGTGGAGCAAATTTTAAATTTTTTGAAATTATTTCAGAACCAAAAGAATTTAAAATGCTTTTGAATGATGCTGATTTAAAGAAAAAAATAAAAGCAGCGGATATTTATACGTGCAACTTTTTATTGTTAAACATGGGGACAAAAAGTTCCGGAGGATATTATTTCACTATCGAAAATATAGAAGAAATGGAAAATGATATTATCATTACCATCAAAGAAAATGAACCAAAAGGAATGGCAACCTCAGTGATGACGAATCCTTTGGCAATAGTAAAAATAAATTCTAAAAAGAATATCATTATAAAGTAAAAAGCAATCCTAATTAAAAATGCCCTCGATAGTAATTACTACGAGGGCATTTTAATTTAAATGAGTTGAATTAGAACTGGTATCTGATACTCAAAGCTATGTCAGAACCATAATTATCATTTCTGTAATTGTTTCCAAAATAAAGTTCAGGTCTGAAATCCAAAGAAAGTAATAATGGAATATCAAAATTGTATTCAATACCAATATCACCTGCCATCAATAAAAAAGCACCATCTTCATATTCATGATTTTTGTCATTGTTAGTCCAAGTTCCTAAACCTGCACCAAGTCCTGCATACCATTGAAAACGTTTTTCAATTGTCCAAACCCATTGGTATAAACCAACAATTTTAAAAGCATCGTCATTGTCAGAATTTCTTAACCCAAGGTCAAACTCTAAACGATTTGAATTGGATAATCCTCTTTGATACGATATTTCAGCACCAAAACCATCATTGCTTCCTAAACGTAGTCCTAATGCATTTTTTGAAATTTCCTGAGCATCCGCACTAAATGTAAACCCAACTAATATAAGGGCCGATAAAAATAATTTTTTCATAGTATGTAAATTTTATTACTACTGCAAAGGTAACCCCGAAAAGAGTTAAATCTTGTAATTGCACGTTAAAGTATGTTAATTCACCGTGTACGAGTCTAAGAATTCGTTTTGAGACTGAGAGCTTGTTTGAGGGATGTCTAAACCAAAATCCGCCGGATTGATGGCTAATGAATAAGAAATTATATTATTTGCATAGACCATTCCAATATCTTGAGCATAATAATGTGTAGCAGTCAAAACATCCTGACTGTTTAAAATAGGAATTGGTATGGTTATGTTTGTACCCGGAATTGTCTGTAAAGTGGTCACTTCTACATTTATAACAAAGTTAACTTTTTTCACATCAGTGTAAGTCACATTTTTAGAAGTTGTAAAACTAGGCAACGTTTCAAGAGCTGTTGATTTAATAGTGTAATCAATAGTAATTGGAGTACCATTTAAATCTTGAGAAATTGTACCTGATTTTGTAGACATTACTTCATTAGAGGCAGCATCATTATTGATTAGAATAAAGTCTTCAAGAGCAAAATCCAGCGGAATGTCTACGCCTAAATCTAAGGCAAGTGTGCCGGTTAAAAGTAACTTTTGGCCCTCATTTCTAAGGCCGTTATCTCTCAAAAGCGACGAATAAAATCCAAAAGGAACATCCGTTGTCTTCATTTGTTGGTAGGATTTATTGTTTAAAATTATTTCATCTCCAACATATAAATTATCAAAATTTGTAGTTTGTCCTTCTACTTCATAGATCCAACTATTGTCCGATGTTAAAGGGAAATAGTTAAAATATGCATTACCGGAATCATCGGAGGAACAAGATGAAAGAGTTAGTATAAGAACAGTCAATAGTAAAAAATTTGTCTTCATAATTAGGTATAATTAAACTGTGACAAATTAAAGCAAAAGAAATCATTTTTGCGAAAAAATTAATGAAGCAATAAGTTGCTCACTTAATTTTGATTCCATTTCAAAAAAATCTTCTTCTATCATATTGGTGTCTTTGTCATAACGATATAATTTCCAACGCTTTTTATTGTATTCCAACGCCGTTAAGTTTTCAACCCAATCACCCGAATTTAAATAAAAAGTAGTTCCCTTTTTAGTTGCTTTTCGAATCATTTTTGGTTCGTGGATATGACCGCAAATCACATAATCGTAATTATTTTCAATGGCTAATTCAGAGGCTGTCAATTCAAAATCTGAAATATGTTTGACTGCTTTTTTTACATTCGCTTTTATTTTTTTAGAAAACGAGTAGGGCTCTTTACCCATTTTTTCTAATATTCTGTTGACAAATCGATTTACTAAAATCAGTAAATCATATCCCCAACCTCCTAATTTAGCTATCCATTTCGAATGTTGCACCGAGGCATCGAAAACATCACCATGAAAAATCCAAGCTTTTTTGTCATCTAATTCCAAAACTAATTTATCCAAAATTGAAAAATTTCCAATCTTAGTATCACTAAATTTTCGTAACATTTCATCATGATTACCGGTGATATAATAAACTTCGGTTCCTTTCGAAGCCATGTCTATTATTTTTTTGATTACTTTTAAGTGTGCTTTCGGAAAATAGGATTTTCTAAATTGCCAGATGTCTATAATATCACCATTCAAAACGAGTATTTTTGGCTTTATAGTTGATAAATAGTGCACTAATTGTTTAGCATGACAACCAAAAGTTCCTAAATGTACATCGGAAATGACAACAACTTCAACTTTTCTTTTTTTAAGCATTGTGATGGAAGGTTTTGCAAATTAACCTTCTAAATTAAAAATGCATTTTACTTAAAAGTTAACGTTTAGTCAACCAATATTATTTTTGTGTGAAGTCAAACCGATTTTATGAGCATTCTTTAAATTAAAAAACTTATTTTTGTTCAAAACATTCCTAATAATGGCAGGAAACAGCTACGGAACCTTATTTAAACTAACCACTTTTGGTGAATCTCACGGTGATGCTTTAGGAGGCATTATTGATGGTTGTCCACCCGGAATTCATCTTGATTTTGAAGCAATTCAATTCGAAATGAACCGACGTAAACCCGGACAATCAACCATTGTTACCCAACGAAAAGAAGCCGACGAAGTACAGTTTTTATCCGGGATTTTTGAAGGTGTTACAACAGGAACACCAATTGGGTTTATTATTCCTAATTCTAATCAAAAGCCAACGGATTATGCACATTTAAAAGAAGCATTTCGACCTAGTCATGCTGATTTTACGTATGAAAAGAAATATGGTATTCGCGATTATCGAGGCGGTGGAAGAAGTTCTGCCAGAGAAACAGCTTGTCGGGTAGTAGCCGGAGCCATTGCAAAACAAGTAATTTCATCCATTAAAATTAATGCTTTTGTTTCCTCGGTTGGTTCTCTGTTTATTGACAAACCTTATCAGGAATTGGATTTTTCTAAAATTGAAAATAATCCCGTTCGTTGTCCCGATGAAAAAATAGCTGCTCTGATGGAAGATTACATCAAAGAAATCAGAAAGCAAGGTGATACGGTTGGAGGAACCATTACCTGTGTCATTCAAAATGCTCCAATTGGTTTGGGGGAACCGGTTTTTGATAAATTGCATGCCGAACTAGGCAAAGCGATGCTTTCCATCAATGCGGTGAAGGGTTTTGAATTTGGCAGTGGATTTTGTGGTGCTCAAATGAAAGGCAGTGAACACAATGATTTGTTCAATGCAGATGGAACAACAAAATCAAATTTGTCAGGAGGAATTCAAGGTGGTATTTCTAACGGTATGGATATTTATTTTAGGGTTGCTTTTAAACCGGTTGCCACCATTATGCAAAAACAGGAAACAATTGATAATGAAGGAAATATTGTCGAATTGGAAGGCAAAGGCAGACATGATCCATGTGTTGTGCCAAGGGCCGTTCCCATTGTAGAAGCCATGGCCGCTTTAGTTTTGGCCGACTTTTTTTTACTAAATAAAACCTATAAATAATTCTGCATGAAATTAGCTCTTCACTGGAAAATTCTAATCGGAATGGTATTTGGATTAGTTTTCGGATTTGTAATGAAAAATCTCGAAATGAAAGGCATTGTGGTCGATTGGATAAAACCTTTTGGTACAATATTTATCAACTTACTAAAAATGATTGCGGTTCCGTTAATCGTTGTTTCTTTAATCGTTGGATTATCTGATTTAAAAGATATTTCTAAACTTTCTAAGTTAGGTGGTAGAACCGTTGTTTTATATTTAGTTACTACCGTCACCGCTGTATCAATTGGATTAGTATTGGCAAATTTGATAAAACCTGGTGAATATATCAATGATGAATCACGTAAAAGTTTATTAGAAAATTTTGCCGGTGATGCTGCAAAAAAGATTGAATTGGCAGCAAGTGCTAAAAATCAAGGCCCTTTACAACCCTTAGTGGATGTTGTACCTGAGAATTTTTTCTTAGCCATGACAGATAATGCCTCGATGTTGAAAGTGATTTTATTCGTCATTTTAATTGGAATCGGTTTGATTTTAATTGATGAAAATAAAGCTAAACCGGTGGTTGATTTTTTCAAAGGATTGAATGAAGTTATTCTAAAAATTATTGATATCATCATGCTTTTTTCTCCCATTGGTGTTTTTGCTCTAATGGCAGCTTTAATGGTAGAAATTCCTGATTTTTCAACGTTAAATGCATTAGGAATTTATGCCTTGACGGTTGTTTTAGGATTAATAATTATGACTTTTGTAATATACCCAACAATGTTGATTGTATTGGCAAAATATTCGCCTGTGAAATTTTTTAGAGCTATTGCTCCGGCACAATTATTAGCTTTTTCTACGAGTTCCAGTGCGGCTACTTTACCGGTAACTATGGAGCGGGTAATAGAAAATGTTGGGGTTGATGAGGAAGTGGCCAGTTTTGTACTTCCTTTAGGTGCTACGGTTAATATGGATGGAACAAGTTTATACCAAGCAGTCGCTGCCATTTTTATTGCTCAGGCAATGGGAATTCCGTTAGATTTACAAACCCAATTGATGATTATTGTTACTGCAACATTAGCCTCTATTGGTTCTGCAGCGGTGCCGAGTGCAGGAATGGTGATGTTAGTGATTGTCTTGGGACAAGCCGGAATTCCGGAAGCCGGTTTAGCTTTAATCTTTGCTATTGATAGACCCTTAGACATGTGTAGAACTGTTGTGAATGTAACTAGTGATGCTGTTGTTTCCACGGTTGTTGCTAAATCTGTTGGAAAATTAAACCCTATTAACACAGAAGTTTAATTTTTTTTCTTATTTTCGTGACATATATTAAATTTTATAACTTATGAAAAAACTATTACTTTTTATTTTATTAACTACTTTTACTGTCAATGCTCAATTTTGGACAGAAAAAGCATCTTCTTTTGCTGCGGCAAGCCGTGGTATTAATAGTATTTCTATTGTTGACGATAACGTGATTTGGGTAAAAGCTTATGACGGGTCTGCAGCAGCTGTAGAAACCTTAAAAGAGTATGCTAAAAGTACAGATGGAGGAAATAACTGGACATCGTCTACGATTACATTAACAGGAGGTGCTGCAACCTTGGGAATTTCTTGTATTACTGCTGTTGATGCAAATACGGCATGGGTTTCTGCATATCCAACAGCAACCGCTTCAGGTGGAATTTGGAAAACAGTTAACGGTGGAACAACTTGGATAAAACAACTTACTGCCTTATTTAGTAATGCATCAGCATTTGCAAATGTGGTTCATTTTTGGGATGCAAATAATGGTGTTTGTCAGGGAGATCCAACAGGTGGTTATTTTGAAATTTATACTACAACCAATGGAGGAACTACTTGGACTAGAGTTCCATCAGCAAATATTCCTCTACCTGCAGATTCTGGCGAGTATGGATATGTGCATAATTATCATGTAGTAGGAGATGTAATTTGGTTTGGTACAAATTATGGTCGTATATATCGATCTGCTGATAAAGGTTTAAATTGGACTGTTTCTCAATCTCCTATAAATGATTTTGGTGGAGCTAGCGAAAGTGGAAGTTATACTTTTTCAACTGCAACTAAAGGTTTGTTAAGTTCAAATTCTGGACAATTGTGGTCTACTACCGATGGTGGAGAAAACTGGACACCTCAAGCATTTTCCGGGCCATTTTATTTATCTGATTTAGCTTATGTTCCTGGAACTAGCAATGTGATTTGTACTGGTTCTGCAACTGGAAATTCAGGTTCTTCTTATAGTTTAGATGATGGAGTAACTTGGACACAAATTGACAATAACGTACAACATACTTTTTGTGAATTTAGAAATTCTACGATTGGTTTTTCAGGTGGATTTAGCGAAAATGCAACTTCTAAAGGAATTTTTAAATATACAGGAACTGTGTTAGCATTGCCTACGACTGAAAAAGCTGTTTTTTCAGTATATCCTAATCCTGCAACTGATTTTATAACTGTAAATGGTGCTTCTGCATCAATTAAAGCAATTCAAGTTGTTGATATTAACGGAAGAATTGTAAAATCATTGAAATTTGATGGAATTACTGAAACACAAGTTAATATTTCTGATTTGAATGCAGGTGTTTATGTTATTACTGTATCCTCTGAAGAAGGAGTTTCTTCAACAAAAATCATCAAAAATTAATAAACATCTTTTTGTTTTTACTATTCATCATTAGCATAACGGCTCCTATAAGTCCAACGATTACTAAGGCAAATACGCCAATCATTATGATAGCTCCATTATCCCATGAATACAAGGCAAGAGTCAATTTGTTCATTTGGTTTCGGTTTAAAGTTTATCAAAAATAAAATTTAAATTTAGGATGGAATATGATAATTGTCAGTTACAAGAACTTTTCCTTCAAGGCAGCTGTGGGAATCAAGCATTCCTCTTTTTTGCCATACCATTTGTAACGGTTTTTTGCAATGTAATCATAAACAAAGTTACCAATAGAACCTGTGAATGATAAATAAGAAAGGAAGCGATGCCAGCTGTTTAATTCGCTGCTGATTTGCATGGCTGCTTCCGCCTTGAGATAGTAGGCAACTCCGGGAACGTATAAAACGATGCTGTCAACTTTGGTTGGGTCTACGCCAATGTGTTTTAGAATTTGCTGACCAATTTCTGATTGTAAAGAGGCAAAACGAAATACATCTTTGTCATCGTGTTTGATAATAAATTGAACAGAGTTGTCGCAAAGGTTGCAAACACCATCAAACAAGATTATTTTTTTAGCTATTGGTAAGTTTTCCATTATTTTTTATTTTTTCTTTGCTTCTACCAGTTCCAAGGCATCGAGGCTTACTTTTGAGGTGAATACGCCATAATTTACCTTGGCTTTGTTCTTTTCAATGCCGTCGAGAGTGCCTACTGCTTTGCCATCAATCATACGAACACGGTCACCGATTTTTAAGACTACTTTAGGCTTGTCTGCTTCGGCTTTGAGGGCTTTTACTTTCTTTTCCTTTTTGACGGTTCGGATTTCTTCTACTTTAACGGCGACTTCCTCAACGATTTGTTTTTGGATGATTTCCTTTTCTTTTTTCTCCTTGACGGTTGCTTTCTTACGTTTGGAGTTTTCTATTTCCACTACTTTAAGGAATTCGCCTATCAATACTTTTTTGTCTTTGTTGTTGAAGTATTTTTCAGCTATGTCGTCAATTTTTTGACCCATGTAGATGAGGCGTTGGTTGGCATCATAGAGTTCCTGATACCGTTCGAGCTTGTCTTGTATCTTGGCGTTGATGGTTTCCATCTTTTTGCTTTCTTCGCGGGCTTTGGTTTCTTCTTCTTTTAGGTTGATGGATGTTTTTTCCATTTTAGAACGTTCCTTTTGAAGGGTGGCAATGGTTTTGTCAAATCGTACTTTGCCGCCTTCGATCTTCTTTTTGGCTCGGTTAATTAATCCGTAGGGGATGCCATTCTTTTGAGCTACTTCAAAGGTGAAGGAGCTTCCGGCTTGGCCTAGGACTAGTTTATACATCGGCTCTAATGATTTTTCGTCAAAGAGCATGTTTGCATTGGAAGCAAAAGGGAGTTCATTGGCTAATATCTTTAGGTTTGAATAGTGCGTGGTGATGATTCCGAAGGCTTCACGGTGGTAAAATTCTTCTAAGAATATTTCAGCGAGAGCTCCTCCTAATTCGGGGTCGGAGCCGGTGCCGAATTCGTCAATGAGGAAGAGGGTTTTGGCATTGCATTTCTTCAAGAAGTAGTTCATGTTCTTGAGACGGTAACTGTATGTACTCAAATGATTTTCAATGGATTGATTGTCGCCAATGTCGGTTAAAATCCTGTCGAATAAGAAGGTTTCACTTCGTTCGTGAACGGGAATTAGGAGACCGCTTTGCAACATTAATTGCAAGAGTCCGATGGTTTTTAGGGAGATGGTTTTTCCTCCGGCATTGGGTCCGGAAATGACGATGATCCTGCTTTGGTTGTGCAGTTCGATGGTTTGTGGAAAGGTTTTTTCTCCTTTGTTTTTGTTGTTTAAATAGAGAATGGGGTGGTAGGCATCTCTGAGAAAGAGTCGCTTTTCCTCAGTGATGGTGGGTAGAATGGCGTTTATGCTCAGGGCATACTTTGCTTTTCCGGCGGTTACATCGATGTCGCTCAGGAAGGCTTGGTATTGGTTTAACAGTTCTTTATAGGGGCGTATGTCGTTGGTTAATTTTTTTAATATGCGGGTGATTTCTTCGCGTTCTTCATATTCGAGATTGCTTAGTTCACGGGAATAGCGAAGGGTAGCTTCGGGTTCGATATAGGCGATGCTGCCGGTTTTGGAGCTTCCGAGGATGCTTCCTTTTACTTTGCGTCGGTACATGGCTAGGACGGCTAACACGCGACGGTTTTCGACAAAACTTTCTTTGATTTCGTCGAGGTAGCCGAGGGCGTTGTATTGTGTTAAGGCCGAGCCGAAACTTTGGTTTACTTTGCCACGAACAAGGCTCATGTCGCGACGAATGTTGATTAAGTCGGGGGAGGCGTTGTCTTTGATGATGCCGAATTTGTCGACGACTTCGTCAATTTTTTGGACTATGTATTTGGTGTATTCAACGTGTTGTGCCCGTTGGTTGAGTTGGGGGTAGTAATCGTTGAATTTTTTTAGAAACAGGAGCATGGTGTTTACTGTTTCGGAGAGTTGGGCAATTTTTCGGAAGCTGGTTACTTCGAGGAAGCTGTCTTCGATGCCGATGAATTTGATTTCGTTTGTTATGTTTTCAAAACCGTGGTTTGGCAGAGCGTTGTTGTTTGAAAAGGAGGCTAGGTATTCAGAGGTTTGCAAGAGGGAGTCCATCAGGAGTTCCTTGTTGCTGAAAGGGACTATGCTGAGGGCTTTTTCTTTGCCTATCTCGGTGTTGCAGCGGGAGGAAACCGTTTGCAAGATGGTTGCAAATTCTAAATCTTTGAGCGTTTTATCGGTGATGGAAATCATTTTTGGGTTATCGCAATTTTAGGCAAAGATAATTAAAGTTAATGATAGCTTTTCAGTAATTTTAAATCCATTTATTTATATTTGTAGTATGGATAATCAAGAAATTATAACAATTTTAAAAGAAGAAAAAAAGCACTTGGAGGTCTCTTTTGGTGTAAAACAGATTGCTTTAATCGGTTCTTATGCTAAGCAAGAGCAAACCCCTCAAAGTGATATTGATTTTTTTGTTGAATTTCAAAAACCTTCCTATGGTTTATTGGCAGATTTAAAAGCTTTTCTTGAGCAAAAATTTAATGCAAACATCGATATTGTTAGAAGTGGACCTCATTTGTCTGAACGTTTTTTAAACCATATCAAAAAGGAGATGATTTATGTCAGATGAACTGTATACCTATAAATTAGAGATTATTTTAGAACACTTGGACGTTGTTCAAAAACGCTTTTCTAAGGTAAGTATTCCTGCTGATTTTGTTGCTTCGGAGGAAGGTAAAATGCTGTTGGATTCGATAGTTACCCGATTGCAAGCGATTGGTGAAAACACTAAAACTATCCTTGCTAAAAAATGGTTGGATGAAAGCGAATATCCCGAGATTCATTGGGATAGAATAGTGCGTTTCAGAGATTTTATATCTCATCATTATGAAATGTTAGATTATGAAATCGTCTTTGAGATTTGTAAAAATTACCTTCCCTCTTTACAACTTGTTATAAGCAAGGAGTTACATAAATAATTATTTTCTTTCCATGCAATTTTCTACCGATTCTTCTTGGTCTTCTTTTTTAGCTGACGAATTAGGGAAACCTTATTTTGCGGAGTTGCTGGCGTTTGTGGAGGATGAATATGCTCATCAGACGTGTTATCCTCCGAAAAGGGAGGTGTTTGCTGCTTTTGAGCATTGCTCTTTTGATACTATTAAGGTGGTGATTATTGGTCAGGATCCGTATCATGGGGAAGGGCAGGCGAATGGGTTGTGTTTTTCAGTGAAGGAAGGGGTTGTTTTGCCGCCGTCGTTAGTGAATATTTTCAAGGAGTTGGAGCGGGATTTGGGTGTGCCGATGCGTGTTTCGGGGAACTTGGAACGGTGGGCGGAGCAGGGTGTTTTGTTGTTGAATGCTACGTTGACGGTTCGTTCGGGGGAAGCGGGGAGCCACCAGAAGCGGGGTTGGGAACGGTTTACGGATGCTGTGATTGAACGGATTTCTGCGGAACGGGAAGGGGTTGTTTTTTTGTTGTGGGGTAGTTTTGCTAAGAAGAAGGGGTTGAAGATTGACCGAACGAAGCACTTGGTTTTAGAGGCGGGGCATCCTTCGCCGTTGAGTGCGAATCGTGGTTTGTGGTTTGGGCATCGCCCTTTTAGTTTGACGAATGCTTATTTGAAAGGCTTGGGGAAAGCGGAAATTGAGTGGTAGGGGTTTTTGTGGGGTTTATTTAGGTTTAGGATAATCTCGTATTGGAATTTGATTGCGTGGGCTTCGACAAGCTCAGCCTGACATCGTGCAAAGTAATTGTATTGGGTGTTAAGGATGAAGTAGATTGTAGAATAGTTTGCGGAGATTGCTTTGCCAGTTCGCTATCGCTCGTGTCCTCCTGCGTCGGAATGACAAAAGGGACGGATAATCTCGTGCCGGAATCAGATGATCTTGTTGTTTTTGGGGAGGGTTTTCGAATGGAAGGGTTATGAATGGAAGAGTTTTTTTAGTTCTTTTAGTTTTTTTGGTTCTTTTGGTTATGGAATTGGAACGCGGATGACGCAAATGACGCGGATTAAAAGGATTTTTTACGGATATCGCTTCGCGATAAATGGATCCCGAAGTCTCGGGACGGATTTATTCGGTTTATTAATTTTTTTAGTTCTTTTAGTTTTTTACTTCTGTTGGTTATTTCGACCTTTCTATTTATAGCTGCAAACATAATTTTTCTTCCACATCCTTCTGCTGTTGGGGAGGGAAATCGAGGGAAATAGCTGTAATATTTTCAATTTATTTTAGTAGGTAAATTATGTAACTTTTATAAATAGTTATATAACAAAGTTCGGCGGCCTTAAGTTGACCTTTGCAGTATACAATAATAAAACAAAATTGTTATGAAAAAATTACTATTACTCTTTGTAGGTATTGCTTTTACCTTTACTGCAAAGGCACAGACGGAAGATAAAAAATGGAACGTTGGGTTGCACACCGGTGTTACTCAATACAGCGGCGATTTAGGCCGTGATTGGTATGAAACGGATAATACTATGTATGGATTTGGAGGTTTATCTGTTTCCAGAAATTTAGGTAAATTATTTGATGTAAGCGTATTGTTGTCTAAAGGGACAATTGGTTATCACAATGGTACGACTCCGGGTTTTAAATCTGATTTTAATGCGGCGTCTGTTAATTTACGATTCAATATCGTGGCTCCGGAATACATTGTTAGACCTTATGTGTTTGCGGGTGTTGGAGCGATTTTATTTGACAACCAACTTAATTTTCATCAAGAAAAGTATGATTTTATGTTGCCTACTACAGGTGCCGGTTTAAATATCAGACTTACTCCGCTTATCATGTTTAATTTGCAAGAAACGTTTATGTTTTCTAATCATGATGGTCGTGATGGTATTGATAATGCCGAGGGTAAAATGAATAAAAAAGATTCATATGTTACACACATGGTGGGATTGACTTTTAACATGGGTAATTCTATTGATACTGACCAGGATGGTGTTTCGGATAAGAAAGATACTTGCCCTGACACTCCAACGGGAGTAGTGGTAGACAAAAATGGTTGTCCGGTTGATACTGATGGCGATGGCGTTGCGGATTATTTGGACAATTGTTTGAATATTAAAGGTTCTCAATTGCTAAACGGATGTCCGGATAGTGATAATGATGGTGTTGAAGATTCAAAAGACCAATGTCCGAATCAAGCGGGAACAGCAGTACTTTTTGGTTGTCCGGATGCGGATAAAGATGGTGTTGCGGATAAAGATGACCAATGTGCCAACACGAAAGTAGGTACTAAAGTGGATAGCAAAGGTTGTCCGATGGATAGTGATAATGATGGTGTGACTGATGATATGGATCGTTGTCCAGATGTTGCCGGTGTTGTTGCACTTAAAGGTTGTCCTGATACAGACGGAGATGGAATTGTTGATTTAGACGATAAATGTCCGAAAGAAAAAGGAACTGCTTTGAACAATGGTTGTCCTGAAATTACGAAAGCGGATATTGTAAAAATTACGTATATCGGAAGTAAATTGTTTTTTGAAAACAATTCAGATAAATTAAAAGTTGCTTCACTTTCGCAATTGGATGCGTTGATTGAAATTTTGAATCGATATCCTGGAGCTACCTTGACTATTGAAGGTCATACAGACAGTGTTGGTGCAGATGATTTTAATATGACATTGTCTCAAAAACGTTCTGATTCTGTTCGAGAATATTTAATTGGAAAAGGAATAGAAGCGTCAAGATTAAAAGCAGTTGGATTTGGAGAAACCAAACCTGTTGCTACCAATAACACTTCTTTAGGAAAAGCTAAAAACCGTAGAGTAGAATTGAAAACGAATTACTAAATCTATTATTGTTAGTTGAATTTGAGAGGGGTTGTCAAGAAATTGGCAACCCTTTTTTTTGTGTTGGGTTTTTCGAATGGAAGGGTTATGAAATGGAAGGGTTTTTTTAGTTCTTTTAGTTTTTTAGTTTTTTTGG
>NZ_PNJW01000043.1 GCF_013822155.1 Flavobacterium sp. | reverse complement strand
ATATACCAGCCTTTAGACACTTCTCTGATAAAGCCTTTTTTTATGAGTAACTGACGATATTTTGCATTAGGTATATCATCAGTATAAATACCTACTTTACCCTTATCCTGTAAGTCTTTTAAAAAAGTGAGTGCCTCTGTAAATCGTTCTCTAGGTGTTGCCATAATCTTATAAATTAATCTCTTTTTTTAGTACTAATTCTATCCTTTGCACTTGTACAAATATTAGCAAATATAAAAGTACTAAAATTAGTAAACATAATTGTGCTAAAATTAGCAAAAATAAACGTGGTAATATTAGTAAACGTAATTATGTGGAATTAATAAACAGGAAATAGTAATGGGTACTTCAAAATATTTATCACAAGAGTAAAGCCACTCCTAGCTTTATAGAGAACCAATAATTATTTAATGCTTCTTATAAATCTTATTTATTTACAAATAAATCTTATAAACAAAATAAAGTTTTGAGAAATCTTACAAGGCATCAAAAAAGGATAAGATAGGAACTAAGTGTTCTATTAAAGTCCCTCACACCCTCTTCGGATATTATTGGTTCATGTATAGCTTTTACAAATTGAATCTCTTAATCTTTCGTGGCTTTGATCGTTATTATTCCACAATAAATGGTATTTCGAAGTATTTTCCAAAATTTTTATTGCTGCATTGAAGTCCTTTGTGACATCCCATTGTCCTGACTTGGTTAATGGAAAATGTACCCTTTGAAAACTGTTCAAAAGCCCATTTGATTAAGTTTGCCTCTGGAAACTTTGGCACTATAATCTTTCTGCCTTCCTGAGTTGACTGATTACTATATCCCATCGGTGACCCTCCAGGCCACCTACCCATTTTTCGAGATCTTCTCATGCCATCCGAAGCATTCCTACCCCTCCTACTGTTCTCCGCTTCTGGTATTGAAAGGTAAACTGCAAGCATCACTATGCTTTCAGGCACATCGAAATCAATAGGCTGATCGATTGCCATTGCCTTTGTTTTAAGCCCTCTCAATATCCCTAGCATCTGATAGGCATATTCAATGTTTCTGCTGAATCGATCCCACTTTATAAACAGTATGCTATCTGAAAGGTTTTTCTTGTTCTTCTTTAAAGTATTGATAATTTTCTTCCATTCTGGTCGATTAAAATCCTTGGCTGAAAAATCTTCCCTGAATATTCCCTTTACTGCAATGTGGTTCTGCTCGCAGTACCTCAACAACCTATCCTCCTGCTCAGGAAGGGAGTAGCCTTTTCTCTTCTGTTCGTCAGTACTTACCCTGACATACAAATAAGCTGATTTAATAATATTCAAATTTGATAATTTCATGTTAAATTACCAAGTTTGATGAAATTAATGATTACGCTTATTGATTTTTGACCATTTAATATGCTTCTTTTAATTCGCTTATTTATCTGATTACTCAGTACAGCACTTTTTTTTGTTCTTTTATTGTCTGTAGCAACAGACATAAATGCCTATTAGTCAGGT
This sequence comes from Flavobacterium sp., assembly GCF_013822155.1. Lineage (GTDB taxonomy): Bacteria > Bacteroidota > Bacteroidia > Flavobacteriales > Flavobacteriaceae > Flavobacterium. Next base: position 25,965 of record NZ_PNJW01000043.1, on the reverse strand, counting down.
AAAAATCTGCTACATGAATGGTATCCGCCAAAATGGCGGTTAATTATGTTTATATTTTGTTGGAATGATTTTAGCATAATTTTAAGAAAAACCAATCATGACCACAAAACCAATTCAGGTAAAATCGACAGAAATGCTGGCGTTTACATCACTCAAAAAGGCCTGCGTAATACAGGCCACAATCGGTAATAAAACGGAATTTAACACCACTCTTTATTCCAGCTTGCGACCATATTTGAAATTCCCATTTTCAATTGGAACAATCGACATCGAGCAATTGGATTATAGTGATCCTTTTACACAAAAGCTAATTGGCGACCAGATGGAACGTATTGGTCTTATACCTTCAGACACCATGCTCCCTGGATACTACCTATTCAAAAAAGGCATTCTCGCCGCATATCATCCTGGAACTTTTGACGTATCTAGGCTGGATGCTAATTTGGTGAGCACAACAATGAAAATTGCTGCCGGTGTAGGCATCCTCACAGCAATATTTTTAAAAAATGTTGCATCGGGTTTTCAGATGTTTGCGCAACTCAGTGAAGTGCCGACCGGAATGAGCATTTTCGAATTTTTCAAGGAAGTACTTGAGGCGAATAGCGATGTTGATGTTATTAAAAAGCAACAATTTATTTTCAAAAGCGAGATCGATAAGGCGTATGCTTTGTTCGGGATTTTACGTTCTGCAACTGATAACGAAATCAAAGCTTCCTACAAGAAAAAATTAAAAGAGTGCCATCCAGATCTAAACCCAGGTAACGTAGAAGCAAGTAACAAACTGACTGTAAAAGTAGTCGAGGCATACAAGCTAATAATGGGTGAACGAAAAGCTACAAATGTTGAAGCTTAGAATTTACTCGATTAGGAGAAAACGAAACAAAATCGACGAAAATTAAAATCCATATATTCTAAATGGCGATGTTTAATTTTAAAAACTCGATATTTACAAAGGCAAAAATGTAATCACATGGCATATGATTTAGTAGGATTTTCGAGAGCAGGAGATGTTTTTCATTACCGATGGGCGGCTCGGCGGTCTTTAAAGATGATTTTTCCAACTTCATCATTGGGTTCCATAACTATTGAAGGATCACCGGAGAAAGATAAAGCCGGTGAGTACGTCATTGATCTCACTGAGTGCTACGGAAAACCTGACGAAGGGCAACAAATCAAGTATTATCAGCTTAAACACACAACTGTTAAATCAGGCGTCCCGTTTGTGTTAAGCGACCTCAAAACAACTTTCGAAGGATTTGCTAAGAGATATACTCAGCATGCCGAAAAGAATGAAATTAAAACAAAATGTATATCGTTTACAATCGTATCAAACCGAAAGATTGATGATAACTTTAAAAAAGGAATCACCAATATTGCGGACGATAAAACAACAAACAAAACTTTTAAGGATACTCTAAAAAAATATACAGGTTTTGCCGATGTTCAATTGAAGGAATTTTGTTCCGTCATAAATTTTGAGGACGGCGAAGGTAATTATAATGTACAGAAGGATGAATTGAGGGTTGAGATGTCGCAGCTTGTCTCGGGAACTTTTGACAATGCATATGTTGACAGTATTATCACGCTTATGCAAGAGAAGGTGCTTCCCGATTCCAATGGCTTAATCGTCAAAGAAGATATTTTAAACAGAATTGGCGTTACTTCAGAGAAAGCCATGTTCCCTGCAGATGCAGTTTGGGAAAACATGGACAATACAATTACGCGTGTTCAGCATAAAACTTTGGTAGACAATATAATGGAGGCTAATTTGCCAATAATAATCCATGCGGAAGGCGGAGTAGGTAAATCTGTTTTCGCAAGACAGGTTTTAAAATCACTTGATGAAGGATCCATGGGCGTTGCGTATGACTGTTTCGGTGCCGGAGGTTACCGCAATCGAAGCACGACACGCCATATGCATCGCACCGCATTGGTGCAAATAGCAAATGAATTAGCCGCCAAAGGACTGTGCGACCCCCTACTTGTACAAAATACAACTCTGGACCGTGAGATCATGCGAGATTTCTTGCTTCGTATTGGTTCAGCAACTGCTGCCCTAAAAATGGCAAACGAAAATGCCGCGTTAGTCATTGTAATCGACGCAGCTGACAATGCAGAAATGGCTGCAAAGGAATTCAATGAGTTATGCTTTGTGCATGAACTGATGAGAGAAAATCCGCCATTAGGCTGTAAAATAGTCTTTTTATGCAGGACCGAAAGAATTGATCTTTTGCAACCTTTGGGTGCCACCGGTAAATTTGAACTTCAAGGATTTAGTGCAGATGAATCGCTGGAAAACCTTAAAAATTATTTCCCGGACGCGAAACCGCAAGATGGAACAGAATTTCACAGACTTACCAATGGGAATCCCCGTGTTCAGGCGAATGCTCTAGATTTTAAAACTGACTCTGTAGCAGAATTATTAACCAATTTAGGGCCGGCGGGAACGAAAATTGAAGATCAAATCGAGTTGCAACTATCTAGGGCAGTTACAAGAATTGAAGATCTGTATCTGCCAGGATTTAAGGATCATGTACAATCCATTTGCATTGGCCTTGCGAGCCTTTCGCCGCACATTCCATTGGATGTGCTAGCGCTTGCGGCCGGTGTAGAGATTGCTACAGTAAGGAGTTTTGTCGCCGATATTGGCCGGCCACTGTGGATTTCTGACTTGTCGGTTCAATTCAGGGATGAACCAACAGAAACGTGGTTTCGAAAGAAATTTTGCGCCTCTAAGGCCGACTTCCAAAAATACATCACTTCATTAGAACCATTAGCCATCAATTCAACCTATGTTTCCCAGGTGCTACCACAATTATACCTTCAAGCGGAAGAATATGATAAATTAATCTCAAGTGCCCTGTCTGATGACTTTTTACCGAAGGATAATCCGATTGACGCAAGAAACGTCAGGGTTTATCGATTGCAATTTGCTTTCAAAGCCGCGTTAAAACTCCGCCGTTTTAAAGATGCCATAAAACTTGCCGTACGCGCAGGTGAAGAAATGGCCGGAGAGCAGCGGCAATTGTTATTATTGCGACAAAATCTGGATTTAATTGTACCGCTGCAAAGCGAGGATAAGGTAAAAGAACTTGCTTTCAAAAGATCAATATCGGGTGCTTGGGCAGGGTCGGAAAATGTTTACAGTTCCGCACTTTTATCGGCAGTAGATGGATATAAGGGTGAAGCGAGAGGATTTTTGAGGGCTGCCATGAATTGGCTAAATGTGTATTTTGAACAATCAAAAAAGAAAAAAAAACGTCCCCATTTTCATGATGAAGAAAAACTGCAAGATGGCGATGTACTAGAACTTGCAAACACGCACCTAAACATAAATGGTGTAGAAGGTTTTGCAAAATTTGTAACGGGGTTGAAACCTCATTCTGCTGTTTACAGAACTATTAAATCTCTTTCTTCAAGACTTATTGATAAAGGAGAATTCGAACTGCTTATAAAAATATTGGAACAGCTTAACGATTATCCATATTATGTTGTTGCCATCACCGATGAACTTGGCAAGGTCGGACAATTCCCAGATGGCGTACTTCTCGAAAAATGCTTAAAGGCGTTAAGCGCCGAACGAACACGCATAAAAGAACCAATATACCTCCACAACGATACGATAACTCCTGCTATTCTTTCTTTTTTAGAAGCATGTTTACAACATAATATGCCCGAAAAAAGAATTATTAAATCCCTTAATTACTATTTTCCGGAGCGAGCCAATCAGATGGTGTACAATTCTCATTTTGGTGAGGATAGAATGTTGTACTTACGGTCGCTGGCAATCAGGCTGCATATAAGTAAAATTGACACGGTTAGTCTTGAAGATATTACACCGACGGATCTAATAAATAAAGACAATAAAAAGCATCAACAATCGGATGATCTAAAAGAGTTTAATTTTATTATTAATGGGTTGTTGCCATTATATCAGTTAAGACTGGACATTTTAATGAACCAACCATCAGATATACTTGCACGCGTTAAAGAGGCGATTCCAAAATCAAATCAGGCATTACAAGGCCGCTACAGGAGCAGTGATAATTTCCCTTCAGAAATCGCAACATTGTACCTCTCAATTTTAAAGTGGTCGAAGAATTGTTTTACGGAAGAGTTGAAAGAATTCTTTATGTCCTACATCAAAGGTAACGGATCTCTTAGGGTTAATCATCATATAAAACTGGTAAGAATAGCTTATCGTTTACCACACCTCAAAGCATTTGCAAAGGAATCTGAGGAAGATGCATTTAGGCTAATTAAATCTGTTAGCGAGGATGGTCCTGAAGAAATTGCAGACCGTTATATTTCACTGTCCCGTGCTGTTCTGGCTGTATCGAAAGACGATGCAAGCGTTTACTTTGAAAATGCAATCGAGATAGTTTCGAAATTCGGTGACGAAATTTACCAACGGTGGGAAGCAACTCAGGCATTGGCAAAACAATCTGTAGCCAATCACAAGCCAAATCCCGAAATTGCTTACCGCTTTATTCGCGTCGCGGAACTAGTTGGAGAAAATCTTCGGGAAAAACATTGGGACCGAGGCGAAGCCATACAAGTTTGCACAAGATTGTCAACATCAAGCGGAATAGCCGCCTTAAGCAGATGGCGTGAAAGGGAGATTGGACGATTTGAGTGGCTCGAATCGGCTTTGATACAAGAACTCATTAGTAGCGAAAAAATCTCAATTCAAACCGCAATTGCTTTAAGTACATTTCTTGACATCGACCAAGTCCGAAATATCATCGGTAAGTTGATTGAGAGGCCTATCTCGTTACAAGCAAAAAACATATTACTAGAACGGTTAATACCTCGCGTACAAAATGAAGGCGCAACACCGGAATATTGGAATTCGTTGAAAAAGGCATCGGATCTCGCGGGCACTAAAAACGCTGAGCTCGACAATATCATAAATTCCTTTGAAGAACAAGCTAGCTCAGAGGAGAAAAAAGAAGCTACAAGATACAGCGCAACCGAGCAAGATACCTTTGATTGGGAAAAGATTTTTTCGGATTCCGATTTAAATACGGATGACGGGCTTAGTGCATCGTTGGCGAAATTCGAAATAAAAATTGCCGAACGCAATCCATTTATACATAAATCTGAATTTTGGAAAAATGTCCTCAATCGCATCGAAGAAAGTGACGCATATAATTTTCTTGGCAACTTACCCAACGTAAATAAGCTGTCGTTGAATGATGTCGAAGAGATTTTCCAGGCACTACCAACAGATTGGAAATCAAAAGTAAGTTTCAAAAAACGATTATCTCCATCATTATCGTCGATCGGGCAAAAATTTGCTCATGAACTGGTTATCCCTTGGCATTATAAGTCGACGATAGAGAAACTGTCATTGGATGGAGAGCAAATTTCCGTTTTGCAGAATGGCATCTATGAAGGGTTGGCGACCGGAAACGAATTTGCGGATGCGGAGATGTTGTTTGGATTTGCAGTCATTTCACGTTCTCATCTTACCAACGACGAAGCAGTTGATTTACTGGACTACACTCTTTCAAGATTTGAATTGCACGTTGACGAAGATTTTGGTGATGGCTCGGCCAACCCTGCCGTTGATGAAGTCTATGACGCTTCCAGAAGCGTTGCCGGGTTCGTGTGGTCATCGCTAGCTTCGCCAAAATCAGAAATCCGTTGGAAAGCGGCACATTGCGTTCGGGAATTAGTGCACTTTGACTGCGTTGATGTCATCAATCAGCTTTTCTATTGGCTGGAGCGTGACAATGCCGGACCGTTCGGCGTCAAAAGTTATCCTTTTTACAGCTTCCATGCCCGGTTGTACTTGTTCATAGCGTTAAGCAGGGCGACTATGGAAAAAACTTCAAATGTTGAAAAACATGCCAGCACAATCATGCGTTACGCTCTAAGTGAAAAGCACATATTGATTAAACAATTTGCGGCTGACACTGCATTAAACATTGCAAGAAATAACCAAGATGTTTATGGAATCGAGGTCGTTAATTCATTAAGCAATGCTACAAAATCGAGGTTTCCGATAAAAACAGTTGATTATAATTATCAAACCAAGAGTTATCTGCACAGAGATAATGAAGTTGAGCGGAAAGAAGGTTTCTACTTTGGATGGGATTTCGATAATTATTGGTTCAAGCCATTAGGCGAGGTTTTCGGCATATCGGGAGAACAAACAGAAGATCTTGCGGCGATTGTTATCGAAGAAAAATGGGGTAACATTAAAGGTGGATATAATAGTGATCCACGTGTCGGATTATGGAATAATTCCAATGATTACAGTACCCATCATGATCACGGAAGTTATCCCCGAATAGATCGCCTGGACTTTTACATTTCTTATCATTCCCTAATGATCGTAGCCGCACAATTGCTCGAAAAGATGCCGACGGTAATCAGAAGGGACTGGAGCGAAGATGATTGGAGCGAATGGTTGTCCCGTCACCTGCTAACCAGTCCAGATGGAAGATGGCTTTCTGATTTCCGCGATCCCGTACCCACTACAAGTCCAACGTGGGTAAAAAGTGATTACCGAGACGAACAGCAGCTCGAAATATCCGACGATGAATTCTTGGAATCACTAATCGAAAAACGCAATGGAGAAACCTGGCTGAACGTAAAAGGGTCTTGGCAGGAGAGCAACAGTACGATAAAAGGCACCTATTATGTAACGTCAGCGTTAGTGTCACCGGAGACTTCGGAAGCTTTACTTAATGCGTTATCAACTTGTGTCGATTTCCGGGACTTTAAGTTGCCATCATATAAAGAAAAACGTATGGAAATAAACTCTATGCCTTTCATTCTTAAAGGATGGATAAAAGACCGAGACATTTCAAAAAGTCTTGACGAATTTGACCCATTCGCCGGTGAAATCATGTTCCCACCTTATCGATTGGGAAAAAAAATAGTCAAGGATATGAACCTTTTAGTTTCAGAAGATGGAAAAAAATGGTATTGTAACGATTCCTGTGAACCCTCATTACTCAACTCGCTTTATGCCAGTTACAATGGTTCTCGTGATGAGGAACCGCAGCAATTAGGAAATCGCATGTCGGCATCACTGTTCTTTTTAAAACAGCTTTGCATCGATCTTAAGTCTGAGTTGATAATCGAAGTGCAGCTGGGACGAAATCAAATATACCGACGTTATATGGATGATCGCAAATACAAAGAATCAACAAGTAAAATTTTTATATTGTCAGCAGATGGAAAAATCAGAAGCACAACAGAAAACCATCAACTTGGGTAAGTTGTTAGTTAAAGAATTACAACTGGAACAAAGCGTTGACACGCTAGGCAGATGGATGGCACATTACCTGGCCATGAAAATGACTGAAGCGGAAAGTGCAAGCGGTCAAGAAAAAAGCAGGCTCGATAAAGAATGCTTCGACATTATTTTGAAGATTTGGAGCCACAGGTGGCAATTGCCCGGTAACTCAAAACCTTTTCAGAATTTCGTTCCCATTTTTGAATTTTTGGTCAAACTAAATCCTGACCGTGAACGATCGTTTTACTTTGATGATGCCATTGCTTCAAAGAAAAAGACAGTTACAAAAAAAACTTTCAATAGTGATGGTTGGTTGGACGTAGCCAAAGCCGCGGACAAGTATGCTCGAATTTGCATTGACCAAGCCCTGAATAATGCTGCATCAGAAGTAACCACTGATGAAGAAACAAAATGGTTGGAAAATGCACCCCGCCTCACAGAAGATATCGATGTACAAATAATAAATATCGTGCTAGACAAGGAAAAGGATTTCGACCTGATTGACAGTACCGAAGAAAGTAAGGAAGACCTAATGAAAAAAATCAAAATTGAAAAACTACAGTCTAATATCGACTTCTTGCAAAATTTTCAAAAGCTTCATGGGAAATTATTGAAAAATTTAAAGCAAAAACTAGCGACAGTAAATCAATAATCAATGTCTTTTGAAATTTCTTTCAACTGCGAAATCGTTTATTGGTAAATAAGACAAGTCATCGTAAAATTCAGAAAGAGTCTTCGCTATTTCGCTTCCGGCATAAACAATATTATTATGCATCAAATGAACCTCATTCCTGACTATAATGTGCCCATTAAAAGTAGTGTTTAAAATTTCTTGATCAGATCTGTTACCTTCTCTGATTGAAACAAAATTTGTTTTAGATAATGTGTTTTTACCTTGTTGATATTGTGGGTCACTGAAACCATTGAAAAATAAATCAGTTTTTTTATGGACAATTAAGTATTTTTCCATATTTGAGATTGATTTGTCCATAAATTGTCGTTGCATACGATTCATTATTAAACGATAACTGTTTTATTTATGCCTTGAAATATCTTCTTCGATAATATTTTCGCCATTATAATAAAATAAAGTAGCGATAACGTTATTTGGGTCTTGGCAATATGAAATGGTTAGGCCGAAAAGATAAGTATAGTCGTCATCACTAATAAAACCTCTTATTTTATTTCTATCATGCTCAGTTATCAGTTCCTTTTTTGCTTCGACAACCAAAAAGTGCTGTGTGGGAACAGTTTTATCCATCCTTGAATGCATAATTATATCCGGCCTGGCAGTAATCCTTCCTTCAATTGTGTTAAGCATTTTTGGGTTTTCGTAATACCTATTGTATTCGATATCCACTATTAGATCTTCTAATTCCGTTTCATAACAATATTTCTCCAGATAAAAAGCCAGTCTATGATTGATAGTAGTTTCATGAAGCTTTCTGTTTAATCTAATAACCTCCTCACCTGATAGTTGATCAATCACTTCTTCAGCATGATTAAAAATATCACTATCACGTTCAATTAATTCATCAATACTCAGTTCCAGAATTTTCTTTATTAAGGAGAGGGTCTTTTTCAAGAGGTCTTTTCATAGTTTAAAATTTATAAAATAGTTTAAGCGAATCGTGGGACTTTTTGTTAATTACTAAACCTTCCACTTATGAAATCTTGCTCTAAAAGTAAATGTATCCTCTCAATCTCGTCAATTATAGGAATGATTTTATATTCCAAATGCAAAATTGTGAATACTGCTTCGTTGAGAAAATAGCCGCGAAATATTTGCTTAGCCTCCATGTCAATTCTTGGACCAACATATATGGGAATAATGGTTCCCGCTGAGAATTCAGACAGATACAAGTCGAGTTTTTCGTCGAAGTGTTCGATGAAATTCCTTACCTGTTTATCCTTAAGGCAATTCTGCTCATGAATCCCATACGCTTCGCGTAACCTTTTTCCCCTGCCTTTATGGATCTTGGTTCTGCTAACCGGCCAGAAAAATTTAGAAATTAATGCAGCTTGGGTACAGATATTCTGGACTGCGTCAATAAGAATTTTTCCGTTTTCATAATCTCCTTCCTGAATTTGGTCTAAGACGGTTACCACTACATTTTTTTCAGAAAGAATTGTCCGGGTTATTGACAATAAACTTTCAATGTAGAAAATCTCATGCGGAAACCATATTTTACATTCTTCGCTCATTCGTAGGTTATTTTGAAAATGACTTAAAATTGTACGCCACTGATCTTCGCTTTGAAAAAACGAGTGGAAGTGATTTCCGCTAAGATAAAGTTTTTCGAAACGACAACATAAATTTGCGATTAGTCAAAAAAAGATTTAGCGGATACTAGGCATGATTTTCTACTCTACATTTTATAAGTTTTTTTTCTTTTCAAAATCATTTACTATTTGCTCATATGTCATTTCTTTTAATAATATTCTATACTCTTTAAACATTTTATTGAAACCATTTACAATATTCTCTAGTGGAATTGCTGTTAATTTATTTTTTTGTTTATCAAATTCTCCATTAAAATTCCTTATTGCATAAACAGTTGGTTTATCAAGTTGTCTATAAAATACAATATGGTCATTTATAAATGAATGTTTGTAAGTGTTCGTAATATCATTCACATTCTTTAAAAAATCTTTATAATCAATAAAGAATCTCACATCATCAAATTTTCTCTCATTCCATTTACCCAATAGATTCCCAATAGATTCTATTTCAATTTTACTAGGATAATCACCTAAAACTTTTCTTTTTTCAACAATGTATAGCAAAGCTATAAGCTCATCAACTATCATTCTTAAATCTGACATAACATTTATAATTTCAATATAAGGTGCGATTTTAGTTTTCTTACTAGTTAAACCATTTCTCTCTTTGAAATTGACATTATAAATTTCTACTTTTTCGCATATTGAAACTAAAGTATCATTGAGATAATCTAATCTGCTGAATATAAATAAAAATTTACTACTTAAATTACCCCAATTTTCAGAACCTGAAAACTCTGGAATATCATCTGCATAGATTTCTTTTGTTGAATCTCGATATATATCAAATTGAACCATATTAAAATATTAAAAGTTAATTATACCTTTACGAAATTACTCAAAAGTTAATTTAGAAAAGTAAACCGCTGAATTTATTGCAAAAAGTACCTTAAACGTAAGCAAGAGAGCCATCCGTTAATAATTGTTTGGCGAGATTGGAGTTTTAGGTTTAATGGAAAGTTCGTTTTGTTCTTGGAAAATTCGTGTTTAACCTAAAAATCTAGCATCTTTATTCCCTAACCTCGCCATGCGACTGAACGTTTCCGGAATTTAAACATATCACATTTTTGGCTTGCCAAGTTTTAATTCTTTTAGAAGTGCATATGCTATAGGTGCCTCCCGTTGTTTCTTTTTATCTAAATGTAATTCATTTTTAAACCCAAGACCAATCGAATATAGTTCATCAAAAAATTTATTCATATCGGGAGACATAATTACCGGGGCGAAGTGATTGCAATAGCTGAAAAAGACTTTTGGCTGCATAAGAAACAGCGCACCAAGATCCAGCTCATCGTAGCAAAATAATCTTCCATGCAGTTTTTCACGTGCAGTAAGATAGGTTACGAATTCCTGAAGATGATTTTGTTTTCGACTCAGCGTAATTAAAAATGTTTCCAAGTCATCGACGGCAATTGCCCAAGGATAATCATTATCATCTTCGACCTCAAGCAAGTGTGCCAAGTTACATTCTATCTGTCCAAACCTTTCCTGTGTTACAACAATTGAAAATACTTCGTGAATCTTTCCAGGATATATTTTATCTATAATTTCGCCACGATGATTTTTTATATGAAAAGGTTGTCCAGTTAATACTAATTCTTCCATTTCTCTAGCCTGAAGATAACCTTTACCAATAGATCGTTTAAAATCATCTTTAATTCTGTCGAAGGCCTTTAATGGGTCTCTAAACGGAATACGGTATTTATTAGCTTTACATTCTATGATGAACGCATATTTATTAATTACTACAAGAAGGTCTTTCTCCTGTTTAGTTACGTAATAATTAGTATACACTTTAGCTTTTTTTCCAAAAAAGCTTTTAAAAAGGTCTGCTGTTTTTACTTCGAGGTAATTTTCCCTTTGGTCCAGTACCCTCCTCCCGTCACTGTCTATGGTTGAACAAAAATCAAATAGAAAATCATAAGTAGCATTTATCAACTGTTTAGAAAAGATCATTACCAGATGATCCCCATCCATTAGTAATATTGGCTGTAAAAGATAAGGACAGCTATCGCTATAGTATAGGTAATTTACATTTTCTTCCCTTGTTAGCGTGAAAATGGCGAGTAGGTTTTTTATTTTATCTTCAGGTAAAAGCGACTTTACTCTTTCTATAGGAATTCCAAGGTTAAATATGCCGTTATCCGTAATTTCAAGTAATTCAGAAGCTTCTTGCCTTGTTAGATCTTCCGGGTAGTCGCGGGCCTTTAAGATTAAATCCCTTTGCTCATGAGTATGATCATAATATTTTTCGTAGCGCTCAGTTTCCAAATTACACAGCCCAATGTAAAAGTTAATAAAATCGTCAATTGTTAATCCATATTCTTCCACAATCAGAGATTCAAAATGGATAAATGTCTTACGAATTTTTTCAATATCCTGTTCTGTATATGTCAATGGAGCATTAAGATAAAAATTGAGGAAGGTACTATTGCTTATAAATAATTTTTCGGCATTTTCGCTGTTAAAGCCACTATTTTTATACTCTTCAGAAGTAATGGAGTACTGTTCTTCAATGTCGTTCAGCAGGTTAACTATCTTCGTATAGTCGTCGCTGTAAGCCTCAAAACGTTCGTTTCCCCCAAATCCAGTCCTGTGGTACAATGAAATTAAATATGTTAACTGCCGAATGGGAGATTTTAATTCAACTTTTAAAACACTATTGTTTCGATAGTGCATATTTGTATAAAAGCTCCAATGCGCAATAAAAGTTTTATGTTCATATTTTCTAATTAAATTTTTTAGGTTAGTAGAGAGTGTGGTTACGTTATTTTGCATGAAGGCTTACCAGAAGTTTTAAGATGTTAAAATTAATTATTCTACTTGAGAAAATTACACATTAAATATAGAATATAATAATAGAGTTGCTATTTGACTAGGGGATTTAGTTGTCATATGTAAACATAAACAAATTAGAGATAGTTAATAATATCCTCTGAAATTTCTTAGGATATATTATACAGGTTAAGCTTGAAACTCAAGTGTTGCTAAACAATTTGTGTTTGATAAACACTCAAGCATTAAAAACAGATGCTTTAATTTTTGGCACTAACTATTGACCGATCTTACAATAAAGTAAAAATTTCAAAGTAAAAATAATAGTCATAATAGATATAAACATAAAACATTTATAATCAATTAATTAAATCTCATTAAATAGAGTCAAAATTGGCACTAAGTGTTCGATTAAAGTCCCTCCCACCCACTTAAGGAGACGTCTATATTTAGGCGTCTCTTTTTTTTATCAATTTAACATATTAATTTACAACAAATTAAATCCAAAAACATCTACTTCAAAAAGTGTTCGAGTTTTTTAAGTTTCTAATTGACTAAAATGTTTTAGCTTCAAATCTCACTGTATATGAGCATAGTGTGTTCGAAATCTCCCTGACCATTCATTCACCTCATCCATCTTTGATATCATATTTCTTGAAAGAAATAGTCAGCATACTTATTCACAACAGTTTGGAAGTAAACAACAAGGTGGTTTTATAGATATCGTTCAGCCAATTCTAAATCGTACAATGCTAGATCGGGAAAAGGCAACATTAAATGTAGATTGTAGATTAGAATATATAGATTGGAATGTGGTTAAATATAACGATACTGATGGTAATATAGGTGAAGATTTATGGAGTGTGGTTTCTGCTATTAGTTTTAGACCAAATAGTCAAACAGTTATTCGTTTAAATTATAGATTACTAAAACAACGAGATATACTATTAAATCCACCATCTATGACAGATGGATTCAATTTTAGGATATCAACTTATTTTTAAAATAATTGCCCGATTTGTAATTATTTTTATTTTTTGTAAAAATGTACTACATTTACAACGATGAAAATCTTAAATATCATATTATCAATATATATAGTTATGCTTACTGCCTATCCTTGTGCAGATAAGCATAATGATGTTACTACTATTTCATCAAATTCACAAGTTCACTCACAACACAATCATTCGCACGATGAAGAAACAGATTTATGCTCTCCCTTTTGTGTTTGCAATTGTTGTGGTCAACAAACATTAACCTTTTTAGATGTTCAATCTTTTCAATTTTTAGTTCGATTTCAAGAAATAAAAACTTCAATTTCTTTTTATAAGTCAACTTCGTTTTCAAATTTCTACGGAAGCATTTGGCAACCACCACAGTTAGTGTAATGAAGCCCGAGTAATTTCGGGTTAATAAGTTGTGTCTTTTAAGCAACTAAAAAAAATAACAGTTCTCTGTTTATTAATTCATTACACAAAATAAAATGTTAGATAAAATCATTCATTTTAGTATCAATAATAAATTTATTATTGGTCTTTTTACTCTAGTATTAGTCATTGTAGGTAGTTATTCATTATATACTTTACCAATAGATGCTTTACCAGATATTACAAATAATCAAGTACAAATAATTACAAGTTCACCTACTTTAGCAACTCAAGAAGTAGAGCAGTTTATAACATATCCAATAGAGCAATCAGTTAAATCAATTCCTAATGTTGTGGAGCTTCGTTCCATAAGTCGTTTTGGTTTAAGTGTGGTTACCGTTGTTTTTAAAGAAGATGTCGATATTTATTGGGCAAGAGCACAAATAACAGAACGTATTAAAGAAGCAGAAAATACCATACCAAAAGGTGTTGGAACTCCTGAAATGGCTCCAGTAAGTACAGGTTTAGGCGAAATATACCAATATGTAGTATTTCCCAAAAAAGGGTACGAAGAAAAATACAACGCTACTGATTTAAGAACCATTCAAGATTGGATAATAAAGCCCCAATTAATTGGTACAAAAGGTGTTGCCGAAGTAAATACTTTAGGTGGAAACCTAAAACAATATGAAATAGCTGTGGTTCCAGACAAGCTAAGAAGTATGAATACAACCATCACTGAAATATTTGAAGCATTAGAAAATAATAATGAAAATACAGGTGGTGCCTACATTGATAAAAAACCTTATGCTTATTTTATTAGAGGTGTCGGAATGGTTAGCAGCATCGACGATATAAATAAAATAGTGGTTAAAAATCAAAACGGAATACCTATTCTTATTCGTGATGTAGCCAATGTTCAAATAGGTAGCAGTATTCGTTATGGAGCAGTAACAAAAGATGGAAAAGGCGAAGAAGTTTCGGGAATGGTGATGATGCTTAAAGGTGAGAACAGTGGTGAAGTAGTTAAGGTGGTTAAAGACAAAATGGAACAAATCAAAAAATCACTTCCTGAAGGTGTAGAAATTGAAGCGTTTATGGACAGAACCGTTTTGGTAAACAAAGCTATAAGTACAGTTCAAACCAATTTAATTGAAGGAGCATTAATAGTTATTTTCATTTTAGTATTACTACTTGGTAATTGGAGAGCAGGTTTAGTTGTTGCTTCGGTTATTCCATTGGCATTATTATTTGCTATTTCTATGATGAAACTTTTTGGAGTTAGTGGTAATTTAATGAGTTTAGGTGCAATCGATTTTGGGCTAATTGTAGATGGAGCAGTAATTATTGTTGAAGCGATAATACATCGACTCCAAGTAAGCAAAAAAGGCAAACTCACCACACAAGAAATGAATGATGAAGTATATCAAGCATCTTCAAAAATTAGAAGTAGTGCAGCTTTTGGAGAAATAATAATCTTAATTGTGTATCTTCCTATTTTAGCTTTAGTAGGTATCGAAGGAAAAATGTTTGGTCCAATGGCACAGACGGTTTCTTTTGCCATATTAGGAGCATTTATATTGTCTTTAACATACGTCCCTATGATGTCGGCTTTGGCATTAAAAAAACAAACAGGACATAAAAAGAATTTTAGCGATAAAATAATAGATACAATTTACAATTTCTACACACCTCTTTTAGAAAAAGCATTACGAGTTAAAGAAGCAATTATTGGTGTTGCTATTGCATTATTTATAGGCTCATTGTTTTTATTTAATACTTTAGGTGGTGAATTCATTCCTACACTTGATGAAGGAGATATTGCAACGCATTTAATCATAGCTTCCGGTAGTTCATTATCTCAAGAAGTGGAAGCAACTACAAAAGCTGAACAAATTTTAAGAGCAAAATTTCCAGAAATTAAAATGATTGTAACCAAAATTGGTTCAGCTGAAATTCCTACAGACCCAATGCCTATTGAAGCTGGAGATATGATTATTCTCTTGAAGGATAAAAGTGAATGGACTTCCGCAGAAACGAAAGAGGAACTAATGGAAAAAATGGAACATGCATTGTCGGATATTCCTGGTGCATTTACTGAGTTCTCCCAACCTATTCAAATGCGTTTTAATGAGTTAATGACTGGTGTAAGAAGTGATGTCGCCGTTAAAATTTTTGGTGATGATATTGATATGTTAGTTAGCAAAGGCGAGGAAGTTGTGCAATTAATTAATAGTATTGAAGGTGTTTCAGATGCTAAAGCAGAACGAGTTGCAGGTTTGCCACAAATAACAATTAGATACAATAAAGATAAATTAGCATTGTATGGTTTAAAAATTGGCGACCTGAATAAAGTAGTTCGTATGGGATTTGCAGGTGAAACCGCAGGTGTTGTTTATGAAGGAGAAAAACGTTTCGATTTAGTAGTTCGTTTAGCAAATGATAGCCGAAAAGATATTGAAAACTTAAAGGCGTTGTTTGTAACATTACCATCAGGCAATCAAATTCCGTTAGAACAAATTGCTGATGTAAAGTATGAAGATGGACCAATGCAAATTTCTCGTGAAAACGGAAAGCGTAGAATAGTTGTAGGTTTCAATGTTCGTGGTGCTGATGTAAAAACGGTTGTAGAAACTATTCAAGCTAAATTAGACGATAAACTAAAATTACCTGAAGGATATTACACTACTTATGGCGGACAATTTGAAAATCTTATCGAAGCAAACAAACGACTTTCTGTTGCTGTGCCAGTAGCATTAGGTTTAATTCTAGTCCTACTTTATTTTACATTCAAATCAATTAAACAATCGTTGTTAATATTTACAGCAATTCCATTATCTGCTATTGGAGGTATTGTGGCGTTATGGTTACGCGATATGCCGTTTAGTATTTCCGCAGGTGTCGGATTTATTGCTCTTTTTGGTGTAGCGGTATTAAACGGAATTGTTTTAATCGGTTATTTTAATGAACTTAAAAAACAAGGTATGGATAATGTATATGACCGAATAAAAGAAGGAACTAAAGTACGTTTAAGACCTGTTATATTAACTGCTGCTGTAGCTTCACTTGGGTTTTTACCAATGGCAATAAGTAGTAGTGCTGGTGCCGAGGTTCAAAAACCTTTAGCTACAGTAGTAATAGGTGGTTTAATAACTGCTACTTTACTAACATTAATAGTTTTACCAATTCTGTATTTATATTTTGAAAAAGGGATTAAAATAAAACGAAAAACCATGAAGAATTCAGCTATGCTACTTGCATTTTTATTTAGTTCATTAGCAATCAATGCACAAGAAAAGCAAAAATTAAGTTTAAATGAAGCATTAGAAATGGGGCTAAAAAACAACTTAAACATTCAAGCGGTTACCTTAGAAACTAAAATGCAATCACAATTAGTAAAGACTGCATTCGAATTGCCTAAAACAGAAATTTCAGGAACTTTTGGACAAATAAATACGCAAGCTCAAGATAAAAATTTTCAAATTAGTCAGAGTTTCAATCCTTTTCAAATAAGTGCAAAAAGAAAATTATTGCAAGAAAATAGTTCGGCTAGTCAAAATAAATTAAGTGTTTCTAAGCAAGAAATAACATTTTCTATTCGTCAATCTTGGAATACCATTCTATACTTTGAAAAGCAAAATGCATTATTAGAAAAGCAAAATGAACTAATGCAAAAATTTGTAAAATCAGCAACATTAAAGTTTCAAACAGGTGAAACAAGTGCTTTAGAAAAAACAATTGCAGTAGCTAAACAACAAGAATTAGAACAAAAAATAAAACAATTCAAAACGCAAATTGCTATCGAAAAATCAAAGCTTAAAACACTTTTAGATTTAGAAAATGATATTGAAATTTCGGATACAACTTTTGTGCCTATGCCTTTTATTGCAAAAATGGATAGCACATTAGTGAAACAAAATCCGGTAGTTCAGTTAGCTAATCAACAAGTAAAAATAGCACAAGCCAATCATAAATTAGAAAAATCAAATTTATTTCCAGAGTTTTCAGTAGGCTACTTTTTGCAATCCATAACAGGGAATCAAGAAGTTGATGGTGTAACGAAATACTATAATAATTCACCACAATTTCAAGGTTTTTCTGTCGGACTTTCTCTTCCTATGTTTATGGGTAGCACTATTAATAAAAGTAAAGCAGCAAAAACAAATATAGAAATGGAGCAAAAAAATGCTAACTATATAAACCAGCAATTTAAAAGTCATTTAGAGCAGCAAATGGAGCAACTTACAACCTATCAATCATTGATAGATTATTATAAAAATACAGCGATTCCTAATGCTGATTTAATAATTAAAAATGCTACAAAAAGTTATCTAAATGGAGATATTTCGTATGTAGAATATGTACAAGGTATTGAAACGGCTACCGAAATACTAACTAATTATAATGAAGCTATAAATAACTTTAATCAAACTATAATAGCTATACAATATACTATCAATCAATAACATAAACAGAAATGAAGAAATCAAATATCATATACGCATCAATAGTTGGAGCAATAATCCTTGCTATTATTTTATATTTTTCTTTGCGTCATACGGAAGGTGATGGACATGAACATGCTGATGGCGAAACACATACAGAAGAAAGTCATTCAGATGAAAAAGAGCCTACAGCAATAAAAGAAGTAGAACTAAACGAAGCACAGTTTAAAGCATCAAGTATCGAATTAGGGACTTTTTCAGATAAAAATTTAAGCGAAGTAATAAATGTAAATGGTTATACAAAGTTACCTCCACAAAATCAAGCTGATGTTTCAGTTTATACATCAGGAATTGTAAAAACTATTACTATTTCAGAAGGACAATATGTTAGCAAAGGACAAACCATTGCAACTATTGAAAGTCCTGAGTTCACTAAATTGCAAGAAGCTTATTTAACTTCAAAAAGCAATTTGGAGTTTTTAAAATTAGAATTTGAAAGACAAAAAACATTAAGCGATGAAGAAGTAAATTCTAAAAAAACGTTTCAAAAAACAAAGGCAGAATACGAAATTGAAAGATCTCGATTTAATTCGCTGCAAAAACAATTAAATACTTTAAATATTAGTGGTAATGGAAACGCAACAGCAACCGTTCCTGTGCTTGCTCCAATTTCTGGAAACTTAACCGAAATTTATATTAAAATTGGAAGTAATGTAGAAGCAGGTAAACCACTAATGAATATTGTGGATAATTCAAAAATGCACGTAGATTTATTAGTCTATGAAAAAGATTTATTTAAGGTGAAAATTGGTCAAACTGTACGTTTTGTTTTAGTAAATCAAGATAATTCAGAAGTAAAAGGAAAAATATTTAGTGTCGGTAAATCCTTTGAAAACGATACAAAATCAGTAGCTGTACATGCAGATATTTCAAACAACCAACAAAAATTAATACCAGGAATGTATGTAAATGCGCTTATAGATGTAGGTTCAAATAACGTAAAAGCATTACCAAATGAAGCTATTATTAAGGCTGATGGACGCGAATTTATTTTTGTTTTAGAAGAAGGACATAAAGAAGAAGCTCACGATGAAAAAGACGGACATAATCATGAAGACGGACATGAACACGAAGAAGCTGAAGGAAAAACATTCCATTTTCAACGCATTGAGGTAAAATCAGGAACCACACAATTAGGATATACACAAGTTACTCTATTACAAAAAATCGATGCAAACGCAAAGATTGTTTTAAAAGGAGCTTATTACATTCAAAGCCATTTGATTAAAAATGAAGGTGGTGGTGGTCACGAACATTAAAAATTATTAATTTAAATTATAATCTAAATTCAATTAACAAATGAAAAAATCAATTTTAATTATGGCACTTGCCATTGCTTTAGGCACAACGGTTTCTTGTAATAAAAAAGAAGAAACTACAAAAACAGCAACAGAACACGAAGGACATAATCATAAAGAGGGTAAAGAGCATAAAGTTGCTTATGAATGTCCAATGGATTGTGAAAAAGGAAAAACATACGATGAAAAAGGAACTTGTCCTGTTTGTAAAATGGAATTAATAGAAGCGAAAGCTGAAAACCACGAAGGTCATGATCATTCAAAAGAGAATCACGATGGACATAATCATAATCATTAATCTAAAAATAAATAAACCATGAGAAATTCAGTATTAAAATCAATCGTATTAGTTGTATCATTATTTTTCTTTTCAAATTTTGTTTCAGCTCAAAAAACAACCCAAAAAGCGGTAATCAAAACCTTTTTACATTGCGACCATTGTAAAGAATGTGAAACGTGTGGGCAAAAATTTGATAAAGAAATATTGAAAATTAAAGGTGTAAAAATGTATGAGTTAGATGATAAAGCAATGACTTTAACAATCTATTACAACTCAAAAAAAACAAACCTTCAAACAATTAAAGAAGCTATTTCAAAAATGGGTTATGATGCAGATGAAGTCAAAGCAGATCCAAAAGCTTATGAAAGTTTAGACGGTTGTTGTAAGGCATAAGTATGAAGTTTTATATTAAAATGCCAAATAAACTAATTCCTTTTTATCAAAAAGAGTTAGAAATGGTTAAGGACAATTTAAAGCAAGATAATTTGCAAAATGCTTGGCTTCATTTAGAGAGAGCACACATTATTGGGCAAAAATATCCTTATGAGCATTCCTTTGTTCACTGGAAAATGTTACAATTTGGTATTAAAATAAAAAGTACTAAAGAAGTGGTTGGTCAAATCCCAAGATTATTGGTAGGTGGTGTAAAATCATTCGTTGGTCATATTCCAGTAGGTAATACAGGTGGTGCAAATGTACCACCTTTAAGAACAATGGAAATACCCAAAGATATTCAAGAAATTTTAAAGTTGAACGCATAATTTTTATAGCATGGAACATCAACACATTTATGACAAACAAGGAAAACAAATTTGTTGTTCGTTAGAAGAAAAAATAAATAAAAAAACCGAAGATCATTCTGATGATGATGGACACGACCACAATCATTCAAACGAAGAAAAATCTACATTTCAAATGTTCTTACCAGCGATAATAAGTTTCGTTTTATTAATGGTTGCCATTGGGTTGGATAACTATTTTCCGCAATCTTGGTTTACAGGTTATGTTAGAATTGGTTGGTATATTTTAGCCTACATACCGGTAGGTTTTCCAGTTGTTAAAGAAGCTTTTGAAAGTATTAGAAAAGGTGATGTGTTTTCAGAGTTTCTATTAATGAGTATTGCTACAATTGGTGCTTTTGCAATTGCCGAATTTCCAGAAGGTGTAGCAGTTATGCTATTTTATGCCATTGGAGAAATATTCCAAACATTGGCAGTTCAACGAGCAAAAGCAAACATCAAAACATTACTCGACCAAAGACCAGAAGAAGTAACTATTCTCGAAAACAATGTTGCCAAAACAATCAAAGCAGCAAATGCTAAAATTGGTGATATTATTCAACTAAAAGCAGGCGAAAAATTAGGTTTAGATGGCGAATTACTTTCTGATACTGCTTCTTTCAATACAGCTGCATTAACAGGAGAAAGTAAGCCAGACACCAAAGAAAAAGGAGAAACTGTTTTAGCAGGAATGATAAACTTAAATTCGGTTTGTCAAGTAAAAGTTACTGTTGCTTACACAGATAGTAAACTGTCAAAAATACTAGAAATGGTACAAGATGCTACTGCCAAAAAAGCACCAACCGAATTATTTATCAGAAAGTTTGCAAAAATATATACACCAATTGTAGTTGCTTTAGCCATTGCAATATGTGTTGTACCGATGTTATTTGTAGAAAATTACCAATTTAGAGATTGGTTGTATCGAGCTTTAGTTTTCTTAGTTATTTCGTGTCCTTGTGCATTAGTTATAAGTATTCCTTTAGGTTATTTTGGCGGAATTGGAGCAGCTTCTAAAAACGGAATTCTTTTCAAAGGAAGTAATTTTCTCGATGTAATGGCTACCATTCAAAACGTTGTGATGGATAAAACAGGAACGATGACTGAAGGCGTTTTTAAAGTGCAAGAAGTTGTTTTTAATGCCGATTTTAACAAAGATGAAATTCTGCAATTAGTAAATGCTATCGAAAGCCAAAGTACACATCCAGTTGCAACTGCCATTCATCAATATGTTGGGAAAATTGATAGTACAATTGAACTAAAAAATGTAGAAGAAATATCAGGACACGGATTAAAAGCCAATGTAAATGGTAAAGAATTATTAGTGGGTAATTTCAAACTAATGGATAAATTCTTTATTTCGTATGATATCGATCCATCAAGTATCGTTTATACATTAATTGCTGTAGCTTACAATAAAAAATTTGTTGGATATTTAACCATTGCAGATAGTATCAAAGAAGATGCACAAATCACTATTGATAAATTAAAAGCGATGGGAGTAAAAACCACAATGCTAAGTGGCGATAAAAAAACAGTGGTGCAATTTGTAGCTCAAAAACTCGGAATTACTAATGCTTTCGGTGATTTATTACCTGAAGATAAAGTAAATAAAGTCAAAGAAATCATTACAAAAAACGAAACAGTTGCTTTTGTTGGTGATGGTGTAAACGATGCTCCTGTAGTTGCTTTAAGTAATGTTGGTATTGCAATGGGTGGTTTAGGAAGCGATGCCACTATAGAAACTGCCGATGTTGTGATACAAGATGATAAACCAAGTAAAATTCCAATGGCTATAAATATTGGCAAACAAACCAAGAAAATTGTTTGGCAAAATATCATTTTAGCATTTAGTGTTAAGGCAATAGTTTTAATACTTGGTGCAGGTGGTTTAGCCACAATGTGGGAAGCTGTTTTTGCTGATGTTGGTGTAGCTTTGTTAGCAATATTAAATGCGGTTAGAATACAAAGGATGAAGTTTCATTAGCTAACTTTAAATCAAGTTATAAATATATAATTTGCAACAAATTGTTTCTACTTCGAAATCTCCCTGACCATTCATTCACCTCATCCATCTTTGATATCATCTTTCTTGAAAGTACTGGCCAACAGATATAGAAAATCCAGAATAATAATTGCCTCGTCTTCATTAACTCATGTGCCTCCTTGCCTTAATACGTTTATAACTTTACAGCGAATAGCACAACAATACTATAAAAGTTTATTAATATTTTCTTTATAGGTTTGTCCAATTGGTATTTTATGCACATCAATTAAGATTCTATTGCCTTCTATTTGCTTAATTTTATTTTTAGCAACAATAAAGGATTTATGAGTTCTTATAAAATCTAATTTTGGGAGCAACTTTTCAAAATCTGAAATTTTTTGAGGACTAACAATCATATCATTCTTTAAATACACTTTGATAAAATGTCCGTAAGCTTCTATAAATAATAAATCTTCAAAATGAATTTGATGATGTTTCTTATCACCTTTTAAGAAAAAACTACTAGCTTTTGGTTCCGTTTCAGTAGTTGGCAATGCAGCTATGCTTTTCTTATTTTGAGTACTATCAATTGTCTTGTTAATCGCTTTTATAAAGCGTTCAAAGCTAAATGGTTTCAGCAAATAATCAGAAATATTAAGTTCATAACCTTCTAAAGCAAATTCTTTGTAGGCTGTGGTGACTATTATTTTAGGTGGATTGGGCAGTGTTTTTAAAAAATCGAAACCAGATAGCTTGGGCATGTTAATATCCAAAAACAACAAGTCGACATCATTTTCATTTAAAAACTGCATGGCTTCAAAGGCATTATAGCAATTTCCTTTCTTTTCTAAATGTTGAAAATTTTCGCAATAGTTTTCAATAATGCGATGTGCAATAGGCTCATCATCAATAATTAAATAGTGAATCATATTGTGTCTATTTTAAGCGTTAATTTATATATAGCATCTTTAACTTCAATTTGAATTTTGTGTTTATCAGGATATAATAATTTTAAACGCTGTTTTAAATTGTCAATTCCAATACCTACAGTCTCATTAGATTCTCGTTCTTCAAAGTTATTTTCAATATCAAAATGGATTATACCTTTATCAATATTCATATTAATATAAACATAAGCATTCTCTGTTAAGCGTTCTACGCCATGCTTAAATGCGTTTTCTAAAGGAATAATGAATAGCAATGGGGCAATTTGATAATTCAAGTCCTGAGAATGATTAAAAACAATATCCACCCTTTTTTGATATCGTAGTTTATGCAATTCAATGTAATTCTTTAAATATTCTATTTCATCCTTTAACGACACAACATCTTCTTTTCCCATATAAATGGTATAACGCATGATGTCAGATAGTTTTAAAACAACACTTGGGGCATCATCTGATTTCTCCATTATTAAACCATATAGATTATTTAAAGTATTGAAAAAAAAGTGTGGATTAATTTGACTTTTCAATAACGATAATTCTGCTTTAGCTTTTTTTGATTCTACGGTTTTTAACCATTTCCATTGCTGGTAAAACCAAATTAAAAGTAACACAAAAAAGGGAACTGTCAAGATGATTTTAATCTCTTTTTCTTGCTGTAAGTAACTATTTATATCATCAATATAAACTCGTATATAATAAAAATAACCTAAAGCCAAGACATAAAAGCTAATTATAACTAATGCATATTTCTTAAAATACGAAGGTGCTATAATGGAAAAAAAGAATAATCCAACACCAACTAATCCTATAAAAGTTATTGGATTGTCCACTATTTTGGAATTCACATCATTTATAAGGATGACTAAAATAATAATAATCAGGGTAATTAACTTTAGACTAGTGCCTTTATGTTGTTTTAAAAACGAAAAATAATGAATAGGCAATGAGATTAGTAACCAACTAAAAATAAAACTCAGTGTGTTTGCTAATACTGATGAATTGTCAATATGAATAAAATCAAAGTGTAATAAAATAAATACTAGTATCCGATGGATTAACAATCCATATATAAAGGCTTTGTATTTTTTAAGAAATGTAATCATGGGTCAAAATTAATGATAATTGTCTTTTCTTACATTACAATATGCACCAACTCCCTTAAAAGTAGCGCAAACGCCATTCTTTCTTACTTCAAATAGATTTGAGTACATTTATAAATCGTATAGGACAATTTTCTATGCGTTCATGACAAATACTTTACAGCGTTTTAGTTTACCAATATGTTTGCTGAAAATTATAAACATTAAACTTAAAAATTATGAAAACCAATTTTAAAATTATGCTTTTAATGCTACTTGTAACCATGCAGAACCTAAAAGCACAAGACCAAGAAAGCGAGTTAAAAACAAAAGAAAAGAATGACATTATATCTTCAATAAAAACACACCTTGAGGAATCCTATATTGATTTAGACCTATCAAAAAAAATGATAATTGAACTGGATAAAAATTTAAAGTCTAATAAGTATAAGAAAATTACAAGTCCTGATGAATTCTCTAAGATAATAACTGAAGACCTACAAAGTGTTAGCAAAGACCAGCATCTTAAAGTTCAATTTGAACCGAAGCGTATCGCAAGAGAAAAGCTGGCAGTTTCTGAAGAAAAGCAATTGGAAATGGAAAAAAAAACGGCTGCGCAAATGGCAGAAATTAACTACGGATTTACGGAAGCGAAAATACTGGACGGAAATATTGGTTATTTAAATTTACGTCTGTTTGCAGATATAAAATATGCAGAAGAAACTGCTACAGCTACCATGAATTTTTTAAGCAATACCAACGCAATCATTATTGATTTACGTTCAAATGGCGGTGGCGTTCCAAGCATGATGCAATTGCTATCAAGCTATTTCTTTGATGAAATACCCGTTTTATTAAGTGATTTCTATGAACGAAAAACAGACACAAAAACGCAACTGTATTCACTTGCGAATGTGAATGGAAAACGAAGCATGAACAAGCCAATTTACATTTTAACGAGTAAACATACATTTTCTGCAGCAGAAGCCTTTGCTTATACTTTAAAACATTTAGATAAAGCTATTGTAGTAGGTGAAATTACCAAAGGAGGCGCTAATAGAGCAAAACGAATTAATTTAAATGACGAATTTACAATATCTGTACCTTACATCCAATCCATTCATCCAATTACAAAAACAAACTGGGAAGGAAAAGGTGTGCAACCAAATATTGAAGCAAATGAGAAAGAAGCCTTTGTATATGCATACATTGACGCAATTAATAAAACGAGCCTAAAAAACAAAGAGGCTATTTTAAACAAAATTGGTTATGCTTTTCTAAAAGAAAAATCTGTTGACAATGCTATAATAGTATTTCAAGAAAACGTAAAACTATTTCCAAATAATGCCAATACTTGGGATAGTTTAGGTGAAGCCTATTTTACGAATCATGATAAAGAAAATTCATTAA
>NZ_PNJW01000042.1 GCF_013822155.1 Flavobacterium sp. | reverse complement strand
AAGAGAATAATGAATCGAATAGAATAGTTTTTGATAAAAATTTTACAAATTTCGAATTTGATAATTTCTCACTTACAAATGATATTCAGAAAGTTAACTTTTTAGGTACAATTACGAATAAAGTAGATAAAGATTTAGAGCTAAACTTTACACAAGTTGACATAGGTAAAATTATTCCTGAAATCGAAAATTTTGTGATGGCAGGAAATATGAATGGTAAAATTAAATTCAAACAAAAAAACAATTTAATTGAACCATTGGCAGCCATTAGTATTGATGAATTGCGTGTAAACAATATTCCTTTAGGAAATTTAGCTTTGAATGTGACCGGTAATAATGAAATGAATTCATTTAAAGTTAATTCTACATTAGAAAATGAAAATATGGAAAGCTTTAAATTGGATGGTAATTTGTCCTATTTAAATGGTGAGAATGTAATGGATATGGATTTAAAGTTAAACAAATTTAATATCGGAGCATTCAGTACAATTGGGGGTGAAGTTATATCAAACATCAGAGGTTTAGTATCAGGAAATGCAAATTTTCAAGGAAGTTTGTCAAATCCGGAAATGAACGGTCGTTTGTTTTTGAGTAAAGCCGGTTTAACTGTTCCATATTTAAATGTTGATTATGAATTAGAAGAAAATGCCATTGTTGATTTGACAGAAAGACAATTTTTATTGAGAAATATCAATCTTACGGATTCAAAATATAAAACTAAAGGAGTTTTGTTTGGAAATGTCAGACATTCCAAATTAAAAGATTGGAAATTAGATATCAATGTTAATACCGATTATATGGTTGTACTTGATACGGAGGAAAGTGAAGATGCTTACTATTATGGAAAAGCATTCATTTCCGGAAGAGCAAGTATAACCGGACCTACAACAGCTCTCTTAATTGATGTTAATGCAAAATCTGAAAAAGGAACGT
This sequence comes from Flavobacterium sp., assembly GCF_013822155.1. Taxonomy (GTDB): domain Bacteria; phylum Bacteroidota; class Bacteroidia; order Flavobacteriales; family Flavobacteriaceae; genus Flavobacterium. The sequence goes on along the minus strand of NZ_PNJW01000042.1, from coordinate 26,697 downwards.
TCATTAAATTACCAATTTCAGACGAGCAAGGTGTAGGTGAAAAGAATTTTATTCATTTCATCACAAAAGAAGAAAAATTTAATTTAAGCAGTAATTTAAATAGACCCATTCGTGATTACACAGGATTAGAGCTGCAATTTGATTTAGATATAAATGAAAATGCAGAAATTGAAGTTATATTAGATAAAGAGACCGGTCACAACATGAAAGGGAGAGGTGTAGGAAATTTACTTTTGCAAATTAATACGCTCGGAAAATTCAATATGTATGGAGATTTTATGGTTTATCAAGGGGAATATAATTTCAAATACAGAGGATTGGTCAGTAAAAAATTTAAAGTTAAAAAGAATGGAAATATTGTTTGGGAAGGTGATCCACTAAGAGCTCGTTTGAATCTAGAGGCAGTTTATGAAACAAGAGCTAATCCGGCTGTTTTGATGAATAATTCTTCTGTAAATCAAAAAGTACCTGTGGAGGTTGCAATTCTTATTAATGGAACCATAAGTAATCCTGACCCTGATTTTAATATTAACTTGCCTACTGTAAGTTCAACCTTAAAATCTGAAATTCAAACCGTTTTAGACGATAAAGATACACGCCAAACACAAGCTTTATATTTATTGGCTACCGATAGTTTTTTGAGTGATGAGGGAGCAAATGTAGGTCAAAATGCCTTATACAATAACATGTTTCAAACTATGAGTGGTGTTTTTGATGATTTATTTTTTGATGCAGATAGTAAAATTTCTATAGGAGTTGGATACGTAGCACCGGAAAAAAATCCAAATGGGGATACAAACGGAAACGTAAGTGTTTCTACTTCATTTAACATAAATGAACGAATTTCGGTAAATGGTGTGATTGGTGTTCCGGTAGGTGATGTAAATCAAGCTGCTGTGATTGGCGACCTTGAAGTGCTTTACCGTGTCAATGATGATGGTTCTCTTAATTTTAAAGTTTTTAATAGGGAAAATGATATAAATTATATAGGTGAGGGTGTCGGTTATACACAAGGAATCGGGATAACCTACCAAGTAGATTTTGATACCTTTGATGAATTGTATAATAAAGTTTTCAGAAGTGCAAAATATAAGTTGGAGCAAGAAAATAAACCTAAAGATGAAGTTCCGGATTCAAATTATACTCCTGAATTTATAAATTTCACTGAACCGAAGAAAAATTCCCCTGAAAAGCCAAAAACCGAAAAGGAGAAAACAGAGCCACCTATTGAGAATGTTCCGGAAGAGTAAGCTAAATTTATAATCCGAATTTTATCTTTTTTTATGATAAATTAGAAACTTATCAACGAAAACGATTGATTTTGGAAGAAATTATCAAATACTCAAAAACACACGCTTTAAAGTCGCATTTCTTTGTTAATTTTACATTATAAACATAATAAAATGATTAAAACAATAAAAAAAATAGGTGTACTTACGTCTGGGGGTGATTCTCCCGGAATGAATGCAGCAATACGTTCAGTTGTTAGGACTTGTGCTTATTACAAGGTAGAATGTCTCGGAATTTACAGAGGTTATCAAGGAATGATTGAAGGCGATTTTAAAGACATGGGACCACGTTCAGTTCACAATATTGTAAACAAAGGTGGTACTATTTTAAAATCAGCCCGATCAAAAGAATTTATGACTGCTGAAGGCCGGAAATTAGCCTACGAAAATCTAGTTAAAGAAAATGTTGATGCATTAGTTGTTATAGGTGGAGATGGTAGTTTTACTGGAGCTTTAGTTTTTAATAAAGAATATGGAATACCGGTTATGGGAATTCCGGGAACGATTGACAATGATATCTTTGGAACAAGTCACACATTAGGTTTTGATACAGCCCTTAATACAGTTGTCGAAGCGATTGATAAAATAAGAGATACAGCTAGTTCGCATAATCGCTTATTTTTAGTAGAGGTAATGGGAAGAGATGCCGGACATATCGCTTTAAATGCAGGAATTGGTGCCGGTGCAGAAGAAATTCTAATTCCGGAAGAAAATATGGGACTAGAACGTTTATTGGAATCGTTACGAAGAAGTAAGCTTTCCGGTAAATCATCAAGTATAGTCGTAATTGCTGAAGGTGATAAAATTGGTAAAAGCGTTTTTGAACTAAAAGATTACATTGATCAAAACCTGCAGGAATATGATGTGCGGGTTTCTGTTTTAGGTCACATGCAACGAGGCGGAGCACCATCTTGTTTTGATAGAGTTTTAGCTTCTCGTTTAGGAGTAAAAGCTGTTGAGTCTTTATTACAAAATAAAACCGGATATATGGTTGGTTTGCATAATGATAAAATTGAATTGACTCCATTAGAGCAAGCCATCAAAGGACATTCCGGAATAGATAGAGAGCTTTTAAGAGTTTCTGATATTATGTCAGTCTAAAAAATAAATTTATAATAATAGTAATTAAACAAAATTAAAATGTCAAAAGTTAAAATTGGAATCAATGGATTCGGTAGAATTGGTAGAATTGTATTTAGAGAATCATACAATAGAGATAATGTTGAAGTAGTAGCAATTAATGATTTACTTGAAGTAGATCATTTGGCATATTTATTAAAATATGATTCAGTTCATGGTCGTTTCAACGGAAAAGTTGAAGTGAAAGACGGTCAATTATATGTAAACGACAAGTTTATCAGAGTAACAGCAGAAAGAGACCCAAAATTAATTAAATGGGATGATGAAAAAGTAGATGTGGATGTTGTTGCAGAATGTACAGGAATTTTTACAACATTAGCAACAGCTCAGGCTCACATTGATGGTGGTGCTAAAAAAGTGGTAATTTCTGCTCCTTCAGCAGACGCTCCAATGTTTGTAATGGGCGTAAATCATTTACAAGCTAAAGCATCAGATACTATTGTTTCAAACGCATCTTGTACTACAAATTGCTTAGCTCCATTAGCTAAAGTAATTCATGATAATTTCGGAATTGTTGAAGGTTTAATGACTACTATTCATGCTACAACGGCAACTCAATTAACAGTTGACGGACCTTCTAAAAAAGATTTCCGTGGTGGTAGATCGGCTTTATTAAATATGATTCCTTCTTCTACAGGTGCTGCCAAAGCAGTTGGAAAAGTAATTCCTGATTTGAATGGAAAATTAACCGGAATGTCAATGCGTGTGCCAACAGCCGATGTTTCAGCAGTAGATTTAACGGTTAAATTAGCCAAAGAAACTACTTATGACGAAATAATGGCAGTTTTGAAAAAAGCTTCTGAAAATGAACTTAAAGGAATTTTAGGATATACTGAAGATGATGTTGTTTCGCAAGATTTTGTTTCAGATTCCAGAACTTCAATTGTTGACGCTAAAGCAGGTATTGGTTTAAATTCAACTTTCTTTAAAATCATGTCTTGGTATGATAATGAATATGGATATTCCAGCAAAATGATTGATTTATCTGTACATATCGCAAAACTATAATTTTAAGAAAAAGTCCCATTATATTTAATATATTGGGACTTTTTTTATAATCAAACAAACTCAACCTAATGAAATTATTAGTAGACGGTGGTTCAACTAAAGCAGATTGGATTGCTATTGACGAAAACGGAAAAGTGCTTTTTACTACTCAAACTTTAGGCTTAAACCCGGAAGTGTTAGATAAAGAAGAAGTTATTGCCCGCTTAGAAGATAAATTTGATATTTCTCATAATAGAACCAAAGCTAAAAATCTATATTTTTATGGAGCCGGATGCGGAACAGATAGAATGAAAAATTACCTCGCAGAAGTTTTTCAAGAATACTTTCCAAATGCTACCGTTGCAGTTTATGAAGATACTTATGCGGCTGTTTATGCAACGACTCCTAAAGACGAAGAAGCCATTGTTTGTATTTTAGGAACTGGTTCAAATTGCAGTTACTTTGATGGTAAAATTTTACATCAAAAAGTACAGTCATTAGGGTATATTGCCATGGACGACGGTTCAGGAAATCGTTTTGGAAGACATTTAATTAGAGGTTATTATTTTAATAAAATGCCAAAAGAGTTAGCAGTTGAATTTGAAGAAGAATACAATGTAGAACCGGACTATATTAAAGCTAATTTATATAAAGAAGCTAATCCGAATGCCTATTTAGCAACTTTTGCCAAATTTATAATTAAGCATAAAGAAAAAGAGTTTTGCAAAAAAATTATTTATAAAGAGTTAACTAAATTTGTCAAAAACTATATTATGCAATATGAAAATTGCAAAACTGTTCCGGTTCATTTTGTAGGCTCCATTGCTTTTTATCTTAAAGATGAATTGACTGAAATCTTATCAAAATATGATATAAAAATCGGAAACGTTTTAAGACGGCCAATTGATGGTTTAATTGCTTATCACGTTTTAAACAAATAATATAATATAAACCTGAAAATAAAAATTCAGGTTTTTTTTTGACTTTTACAAAAAAATTATTGAAAACTTAGTAGTTAAAATAAATGGAAATAGCAATTATAGCTCATGACGGTAAAAAAGCAGACATGGTTCAGTTTTTGAATAAAAACAGAGCCATTTTGATGCAGGAAAATATAAAACTAATAGCCACGGGAACAACAGGAAGTAAAGCTGAGAATGCTGGTTTTAAAGTAAAAAAAATGCTTTCCGGTCCACAAGGTGGTGATGCTCAAATTGCCGGTAGAGTAGCAGAAGGTAAAACAAAAATGGTTCTTTTTTTTAAAGATCCGTTGTCCAGTCATCCGCATGAGGCTGATGTGAGCATGCTCATTCGAGTTTGCGATGTGCATAATGTTCCATTAGCAACAAATGAAGCAACTGCCCAGTTGTTACTATTAGGAATTACCGCGGTTTAATTTTCTTTGATGGCAATCATTGAAATCTCAATATTTACAAATTTTGGTAATGCTGCCACTTGCACAGTTTCTCTTGCGGGAGCTGTTTTTTCATTAAAATACGTTGCATAAACCGAGTTGATTTTTGCAAAATCTCCCATATTCATGATGAAAATTGTAGTTTTTACTACGTTTTCAAAAGTCATATCCGTAGCTTCTAAAACAGCTTTCAAGTTTTGCATAACTTGATTGGTTTCCGTTTCAATATCATCTAAAATTAATTCTCCCGTTTTTGGGTTTAGAGCAATTTGTCCTGAAGTATATAATGTATTTCCAATTAAGACAGCTTGATTATAGGGTCCAATAGGAGCCGGTGCTTTGTCTGTAAAAATAATTTTTTTCATAACTTTTTATTGATAATTAAATTCTATGGAAGAAAATTAACGTAATGTTTTATCTGGAATTGAGCGTTTGTCATATTTTAAATCACTTAACACAGAGGATTTAATTCCGATGTAAAAACCCCAATAGGCATTTGCTCCATAGGGAGACCAATTGAAGTCCATTCGCCAGCTCAACAAATCTCTTTCAAATCTAAACTGAGTAAAAGTCACGCCTTTTTGAACAAAATCATATCCCGACGATACGCCAACTTTCCATCGGGGTGAAATATCAATATTTCCTGAAAACATGACAGAGTTACCGGAGATTGTACTTTCCCTATTTGTGTTGCTGTAAGTCAACGAATAAGCTAACGTAAAATCCCATGGAGCTTTAGAATTATAGAATTCTGAGAATTCTTCTTCTTCCTCATCAGAATCATCAAATTGACTTTCTCTTCGGTCACTTAAGTCTGTATTGGTTCCAAATAAATCATCATCACGGCCACCGTTTTTTGCACCTTGTACATTCTTCTTTTTAGTATCTTTTTTTCCTTGACTTGAAAAGGAATAATTGGCAGTCATATTGGCACTGGTCATTCTAAATAGACTTCCGCCATTATCTATATTAAATTTATCAATTCTTCTTCCGGCAGCATTAATGGCATAAGGATCTAAAGTTGCTGCAAAATTCACGTTCATTTTATTATTGAATAATAATGTTCCTCCGCTCATTCTAACAGGAGCCCATTGTAAGGAATCAGAAGCTAAATTATAACTGGTTGAAAAGTTCAATTGATTTAGCAACATTACCTTTTTGGGTTCCGTTTTGGTACTGTCTTTTTCAGTCACTTTTGCTTCAAATGTATTACCTAATGAAAGTCCTGCAAAATTGGAATATGTATTGGACGGTTCACCAAAAATTCCACCTTCAAACCGGGTGTAATCATCCATTTTTCCGCTGGCATCAATGGCATAGGTATCAAAATACTTTTCAAAACTTGGAGTGTAACTATACGAAACGGAAGGTCGCATCACATGTCTGATAGCTTGAATCTTTTTTGCTTCACCAAAATTAAATGTTCCGTAAATTGTTGTTCCTAAATTTGATCCAAAAGAGTAAGTTCTATAGGAATCAAAACCACTAACTTCATTAGTAACCACTTTATTTAATTCCTCATCAAAGGCTTTATTAATCGTTTTTAAAGTCCAAACTTCATTATAATTTGCATTAGCAGAAACACTAAAATGTTTAAAAATTTTAAAGTTTGTGCTCAACGGGATGGAGTGTTGCATTCCGGTTTTTGCTTCTTTAAACATTTCCGGTTTAAAAAACAATGAATCATAGGTATTGATTCGGTATTCACCTCTTAAATTGTATTGAAAATTGATGTTTTTAATTAATCCTTTTTTTGCTCCTTCTTTTGAAGCAAATGGAAAAATACGGTCAACACTGGCTTGTAAAGTAGGTAATGTCATATTAATTTCTTCTGTACCTGTATTTTGGTTATGGGTAGCAGATAGGGACATATTTACTTGCGGAACCGTATTGAAAGTCTTAGAATAGGAAACAGATGAACTCAAATTGTTTACCAAATTTGAACCAACATTTATCTGATTTAGTGATTGTTGAAAATACTTGCTACTTCCTAAATTGACAGATGCTGAAAACCGTGAGTTTGGATTTGATTTTGCGTCTTGCGTATGAGACCATTGAATATTGTAATTTTTTGATTTTGAATAATCAGGAAAACCACGTTCACTTTGTATAATGTTTTCAAATCGAAGATTAAAACTTCCATTGAACCTATATTTTAAAGCATAACTACTTTGAAATCGCAATCCCCAACTACCATTAGTATAATAATCTCCTAAAATAGCTAAATCATAATAGTCACTCAAAGCTAAATAATAGCCTCCATTTTGTAACGAATAACCTTGACTACGGGTATCTTGAAAAGTAGGAATTATTAACCCGGAACTGCTTTCTTCCGTCATTGGGAAAAAAGCGAAAGGAATTGCTATAGGTGTGGGCACATTAGCAATAACCATATTGGTAAAACCGGTAACTACTTTTTTTCGTGGAACTAACTTAATTTTATTTGTATAAAAATAATACTCAGGGTTGTCAATATCTTTTGAGGTAGTAAATCGGGCACCTTTTAAAAAATAGACTGAGTCATTTTCTTTTTTTGAAATTTCTGCCTTAACTCTAAATTCTCCTTGTTCTGTTCTGGAATTCCAAATAAGAGCTTTTTGAGTTTTAAAATTAAATCGAATGGAATCCGGTTCTACCACATTTGAACCTTGTTTAAAAACAGGAATTTGCGTATAAACTCCACTTGAATCTTTAATTCTACCGGCATAAACTTCATTTTTTTCATAGTTCATGATTATAATTCCGGCTTTCAGTTCAATATCCTGATAATAAAGTTCAGCTTTGTCGTATAAAGTGATTAATTTCTGTTTTTGATCAATTTTGGTGTATTTATCAGCTTTATATTTAATTTTATCTTCTAAAAGTGGTTTTTTCTTGTTAGGCTGTAAAGAATCGTTAATAACGGTATCTTTAATCTGAAAAAAATCTTCATTGTTGATAATCAGGCTATCAACTGGTTTTTGGGCTTCAACCTTTAAGGTTTTATTTTGCAATTCCTGTGCACTAACTTTTGGAAATCCAATTGTTAGGAAAAATGCTGATAAAACGATATGAAATAAGTTTGTCCGCAAATGTTTTAATGCTATTTTTGTAAAATTATGGCTTGATTTTTGGAGTGCCAAACTTACATATAATTTTCGGTCAAAAATAAGTAAATAATAAAATTTAAAACCTAGAGTTTTAATTAAATTAACTTTTACAATGATGTACTTTTTAAATAAATTCAAATTTATCTTTTTTGCTGTTCTATTACTATCAACAGTAAATTTATTTTCCCAGACAAATACAAAATTTAAAGTTGTGTTGGACCCTGGTCATGGCGGAAAAGATTTTGGTGCTAACTATTATGGTTTCATAGAAAAAAATATTGCTTTAAAAGTAGCCTTGAAAGTTGGCAGAAATTTAGAAAAGTACAATGATATTCAGGTAATTTATACTCGAAATACCGATGTTTTTATTGAATTGATGGAACGTGCGAGAATAGCTAACAGAGCGAATGCAAATATTTTCTTGTCAATTCACTGTAATGCTTCACCAAAAGGCGATGCTTTTGGAACAGAAACATTTGTGATGGGTTTAACCAAAAATGCTTCCAACTTAGAAGTAGCTAAAAAGGAGAATGCTGTTATTACACTTGAGAGTGATTATAAATTAAAATATGCAGGATATAATCCTAATTCACCGGAAAGTGTTATTGGAATTACGCTTTTGCAGGAAGAATATTTAGACCAAAGCATAACACTTTCCACTAAAATTCAAAATGAATTTACTAATAAATTAGACAGAAAAAACAGAGGTGTAAAACAAGGCCCGTTTTTAGTATTGAATCAAACCTCTATGCCTAGTATATTAACCGAATTAGGTTTTTTATCTTATAAGCCTGAAGGAGAATATCTAAATTCTGATAAAGGTCAGGAAGAATTAGCCAAAGGTATTTCAGATGCTATTTTGAATTATAAAAAAGAATATTTTGGAGGCACCAATGTTATTATTGATGAAAAACCAAGTAAAGTGACAGATGAAAAAGTAGAGAAAGATACTCCAGTTGTTCAAAATAAAAGCAATACCAAAGAAGTTGAAAAACCAAAGGAAGTTATTACTAATGAGCCTATCCCGGACAGTAAAGGAATTACTTTTAAAATACAAATATCAGCCAGTGGAAAAAAACTAGATTTAGTTCCACAGAATTTTAATGGATTATCTCCAGTTTCAGTTGTCGACGAAAAGGGTTTGTATAAATATTATTTTTCTCAAACCTCTAACTATGACGAAGCTAAGAAATATCTATCGGAAGCAAAAAACAAAGGATATGAATCTTCTTTTATTGTTGCCTTTAAAAATGGGAATAAAATTAGCATTCAAGAAGCATTAAAAGCCAATTAAATTTTTTTATCTTAAATTTGCTAAAAACTAGAACAATTTTGAAATTAACGAAAGAAATAAAAACAGCAATATTAGTAATTTCCTCCATTTTGTTATTCATTTGGGGTTATAGCTATTTAAAAGGAACCGATATCTTAACAGATTATAATACTTTTTATATAGAATACAATGAAGTAGAAGGTTTGGTAAATTCATCCCCGGTTACTATTAATGGTCTTATTATTGGAAAAGTGAAAAATATTAGTTTCATCAATATGAATTCATGGAAACCAATGGTTGAAATTCAAATTAATAAAGAATATTCGATTCCTAAATCCAGCATTGCATTAATTTATGAACCCGGACTAATAGGAGGTAAGATGATTCAAATTGTTCCAGGAATTGAAAATCCATCTGTATTAGCCGAATCGGGTGATTATTTGAAAGGAGATATCAAAAGTGGTTTAACCGCACTTGTTTCAGAAAAATTACAACCACTACAAGAGAAAATTGAAAAAGTAATGGTGTCAACAGATATCTTGTTAAACAATTTGAATGAAACTTTAGATGCGAACACAAAGCAAAATATCAAAAACAGCATTTCAAAATTTAGTGAAACCATGGCTGAATTTAGTGATATTTCGAAATCAGTGAATACTATGTTGACGGATAATAAATCTAAAATTAATAATTCACTGGCAAATTTTGAAAAAACATCCGGAAACTTTGCTAAAATTTCTGATTCTCTTGCTCAAGTTAATATTAAGCAAACCGTTCAAAATTTAGAAAAAACATTAGCCAATATTGATAAAATCATGGCCGATTTAGAGAATGGAAATGGCACTATGGGTAAATTATTGAAAGATGACAAAATGTATACAAATTTCACAAAAGCTTCCAAAGAATTGGAACTTCTGTTAGAAGATTTACGATTGAATCCAACTCGATATGTCAATGTTTCCTTATTTGGTAAGAAAAACAAACCCTATGTTGCTCCAACTGAAATAGATTCTACTAAAATTAAAAATTAGCAGTAAATGAGCTATTTAGATAATATTTTATTTTTGATAATCTTAGGCTTAGGCTTTGGTTATTTTGCCCTTAATGTTAAAAAAATTGCTCGAAATATTAAACTCGGACAAAAAGTTAACAGAACAGACAATTCATCTGAACGCTGGAAAAATATGACCATGATTGCATTAGGACAGTCTAAAATGGTGAAACGTCCAATTGCAGGATTTTTGCATATTATAGTTTATGTTGGTTTCATAATTATCAACTTAGAACTATTGGAAATTGTTATTGATGGCTTGTTCGGAACACATCGTGTGTTTTCATTCATGGGTGGATTTTATGATGTTTTAATTGCTTCATTTGAAATACTTGCTGTATTAGTTTTAGTTTCAGTTATTGCTTTTTGGTCAAGAAGAAATGTAATAAAATTAAAACGTTTTGTTAGCTCGGATTTGAAAAATTGGCCTAAAAGTGATGCAAACTATATTTTATATTTTGAGATAGTTTTAATGTCTTTATTTCTAATTATGAATTCAGCGGATTTATGGCTGCAGGAAATGAATGTTCATCATTACAACCAAGCAGGGAGTTTTCCTATCAGTCAATTTATCTCGCCACTGTTTAATGGTTTGTCAGAAGGAGTTGTAGTCGTAATTGAAAGAACTGCTTGGTGGTTACATATTTGTGGAATTTTGGTTTTCTTAAATTATTTATATTTTTCGAAACATTTACATATTCTATTGGCATTTCCAAATACTTATTTTGCAGATTTAAATGCAAAAGGAAAGTTTGATAATTTGGAAAGTGTTACAAACGAAGTTAAATTAATGATGGATCCTTCAGTTGATCCATTTGCTGCACCGGCAAATCCTGAGACTGTTCCTGCAAAGTTTGGAGCTAGTGATGTGCTGGATTTAAATTGGGTTCAGTTATTAAATGCCTATACATGTACCGAATGTGGACGATGTGCTTCTTCTTGTCCGGCTAATCTAACCGGTAAAAAACTATCTCCTCGTAAAATTATGATGGATACGCGAGACCGTTTGGAAGAAGTAGGAAAAAATATTGATTTGAACAAGGGTGTTTTTGTGCCGGATAATAAATCGTTATTAAATGATTACATCACTACAGAGGAACTTTGGTCATGTACTTCATGTAACGCATGTGTAGAGGAATGCCCCGTTAATATAAGCCCGTTATCTATCATCATGGATATGAGACGATATTTGGTCATGGAACAAAGTGCTGCTCCGATGCCAATAAACGCCATGATGGCAAATATTGAAAATAATGGTGCTCCATGGCAATATAACCAAATGGATCGCTTGAATTGGAAAGAGGAGAACTAAACTAAATTATAAAAAACAAATTCCCATAATAGTGAGGCTTGGGAACGTGTTTAATGAATGTGAATTAATTAAAAACTAAAAAATGAAAACGGAAGACATCAACAAAAAGCTTCAAGCAATTACTGAAAATGGACAACATTTAAGTCCGATTTTACCGGAAGGAATTAAAAATTATTTAATAGATATTGACGGAACCATATGTGATGATATTCCCAACGAAGAGCCGGAACGTATGTTAACAGCCGAGGTTTATCCGGATGCTTTGGTAACATTAAATAAATGGTATGATGAAGGTCATATTATATTCTTTTTTACTTCCAGAACTGAAGCTCACAGAGAATATACTGAGATTTGGCTTAAAAAACATGGATTCAAATACCACGGAATTTTATTTGGTAAACCACGTGGTGGAAATTACCATTGGATTGATAACCATTTAGTAAAAGCAACTCGTTACAGAGGAAAATTTACAGACTTAGTTGAAAAAGAAGTTACCATTCAAGTATTTGACGACGAACATCACGAATAGTACTGACAATGAAAGTGTTGTCATAAACAAAATAACATGGCAGAAAATTTAGTAGTGCCAACGATGGCAGAAATGATTGCTCAAGGCAAACAACCTGAAGTTTTATTTTGGGTAGGATGTGCCGGAAGTTTTGATGACCGAGCTAAAAAAATCACAAAAGCATTTGTTCGAATTTTAAATCGGGCGAATGTTTCTTTTGCAGTTTTAGGAACCGAAGAAAGTTGTACCGGTGATCCGGCAAAAAGAGCCGGAAATGAATTTTTGTTTCAGATGCAAGCTATGATGAATATTCAAGTCATGAATGCTTATGAAGTTAAGAAAATTGTTACCGCTTGTCCGCATTGCTTCAATACAATAAAAAATGAATATCCTGAATTAGGTGGACAATATGAAGTAATGCACCATACTCAATTTCTAAAATCGCTTTTAGATGATGGTCGCTTAACAATTGAAGGTGGTCAATTTAAAGGAAAACGAATTACTTTTCATGACCCTTGTTATTTAGGAAGAGCTAATAATGTATATGAAGCACCTAGAGAATTAATTCAAAAATTAGAAGTTGAATTAGTAGAAATGAAACGTTCCAAAGCCAATGGATTGTGTTGTGGAGCCGGAGGTGCTCAAATGTTTAAAGATGCTGAACCCGGTAAAAAAGAAATCAACATCGAGAGAACGGAAGATGCTTTAGAAACGAAACCCGATATTATTGCTGCCGGATGTCCATTTTGCAATACCATGATGACAGATGGTATTAAAAACAAAGAAAAAGAAAGTTCCGTAAAAGTTATGGATGTTGCCGAGTTAATAGCAAATGCACAAGATTTATAATATTCGATAATAGGTAAATGGTAATTGGTAAAAGGAAATAGTTCTAAAACCCATTACCAATCACCCAAAACCCTAAAAAAAATGTATATTCCTTTTGATAGTCTTCCCGAAGAATCCAGAATTTGGATTTATCAATCCAACAGAAAATTTTCGGATGATGAAATAATTGAAATTGAGAAAGATTTGCAATCATTTATTGATGAGTGGCAGTCTCATGGAACTCCGTTAGAAGCCTCTTTTATAACAAAATATAATCGATTTCTAATTTTGGCCGTTAATCAGGAAGTTCAACAAGCAACAGGATGTTCAATTGATAAATCGGTTGAGTTTATTCAAAAATTAGAACAAAAATACAAAGTAGATTTATTAGACAAAATGAATGTTACTTATAAACAAGGAGAATTTTTGACTCATAAATCATTGCTGGATTTTAAACGAATGGCTAAAGAAAAAGCTGTTTCTGAAAATACAATTGTATTTAATAATCTGGTTAACACAATTGAAGAATGGAAAGAAAACTGGGAAGTTCCTGCCTCAGATAGCTGGCATAGCCGATTTTTCTAAAAAAAAATATAATGTTCAAATTTTTTCGAATTTTTCTTCTCCTCTTTTTGCTGATTTCAGTTGTGAATTGTGCTACAAAAAAAGCGGCCAACTCTAATCCGGTTATTTCAGAATCAACGATTAAACCTACAACAGATAAAAATATAGAGGATTTTGAAAATTTAACGTTCAATTATTCTTTGTCAACCCCTGAAGAAAAAAAATGGGTAGACAGTATTTTTAATTCACTTTCCACTGAAGAAAAAATTGGTCAACTATTTATGGTGGCCGCCTATTCAAATAAAGATTCAACTCATATTAAATCGCTTGATAAATTAATTGAAGAACAAAAAATTGGGGGCTTAATTTTTTTTCAAGGTGGACCAGTACGTCAAGCTCAATTGACAAATCGTTTTCAAAAGAAATCGAAAGTTCCTTTGTTTATTGGTATTGATGCCGAATGGGGATTAAGTATGCGTTTGGATTCTGTCAATCGTTTTCCTTGGAATATGACTTTAGGTGCTATTCAAGATTTAAATTTAATTGAAAAAACAGGGGAATTAATGGCTGTTCAATCTAAACAATTGGGTGTACATTTTAATTTTGCACCCGTTTTAGATATCAATACCAATCCGAAAAACCCAATAATAGGAAATCGTTCATTTGGAGAAGATAAAAAGAATGTTGCGGAAAGAGCTTTAGCATTAATGGTTGGCTTACAATCTAATGGTGTATTTGCCACCGGTAAACATTTTCCGGGTCATGGTGCCACAGAATCAGATTCACATCATACTTTGCCTGTTGTTAATTTTTCACAGGAACATATACGAGACATTGAATTATATCCCTATAAGAAATTAATTAACAAAGGATTAGCCAGTGTAATGGTTGCTCATCTTGATGTACCAAGTTTTGAAAATCGTCCGGGTTATCCTTCTTCAATATCTATTGTTATTGTTACTGATTTACTGAAAAAAGAATTGAATTTTAAAGGATTAATTTTTACAGATGCTCTCAATATGAAAGGAGCAAGCAATTTTAAAAAACCGGGAGATATCGATTTAGCCGCTTTTACTGCCGGAAATGATATTTTGCTTTTTCCTGAAAATGTTCCTGTTGCTATTCAAAAAATAAAAGAGGCCATAGATAGTTCATTAATTACACAAGATAGATTGTCATATTCCGTTAAAAAAATATTGCATTTCAAGTACAAAGCCGGATTGAATGTTAATAAACCAATTGAAATTCAAAAACTTTCATCTGCCATAAATACTCCTCAGGATGAAGGATTACAATATCAATTGTATGAAAATGCCATTACAGTAATTAAAAATAAAGGAGACATTATTCCAATTAAAGAATTGGACAAAGATAAAATTGCTTACGTAAAATTGGGAGATGATTCTAATACTGTTTTTTTAGAAACATTAAAAAAATATACTGATATAACTGAGGTTAAACATGAAAATATTGATTCATTAAATTTTTTATTAAGAGATTATACAAAAGTTATTTTAGGATTTCATAAAGCAGATGGTGCTTGGAAAAAACATGATTTTTCAGCCAACGAAATAGTATGGATTACAGAAATAGCCAAACGTAAAAAAGTAATTTTAGATTGTTTTGTAAAACCCTATGCGTTAAGTTCAATTCCTACTTTTGAAAATATTGATGGGGTTATAGTTTCTTATCAAAATAGCGATGTGGCTCAAAATGTTTCAGCCCAACTTATTTTTGGTGCTATTGAGGCTAAGGGAAAATTACCGGTTACTATTAATGAAGAATTTAAAGTTAACCATGGTTTATCAACTGAAAAATTAAATCGTTTAGGTTTTACACCTCCACAAAATGTAAAAATGAATCCTTTTGTTTTGCAACGAATTGATGCAATCATGCAAAAAGCAATAGATGAAAAAATGACACCGGGAGGACAAATTTTAGTAGCTAGAAAAGGAAAAGTAATTTATCAAAAAGCTTTTGGGTTTCATACTTATGAAAAACAAATGCAAGTTAAAAATTCAGATATTTATGATGTAGCTTCGTTAACAAAAATCGTATCTACTTTGCCAAATGTGATGCAATTATTCGATAATAAAAAGGTATCCTTGGAAACTCATTTGGGAGAAATGTTACCACTTTTTAAAGGAACAGATAAAGAAAACATCATTTTTAAAGAGTTATTATCCCATTACGCCGGTTTGCAAGCATGGATTCCATTTTATAAACAAACATTGGATTCAAATAACTTGCCATCTGAGAAGTATTACAGAAAAGCATATAGCACTGAATTTCCAAATCAAGTAGCTGAAAATTTATATTTAAGAAAAGACTACCATGACACCATCATGAAGGCAATTGCAGAAAGTAAATTATTACCAAAAAAGGAATATAAATATAGTGATTTTACGTTTATCATTCTTAAAAATTATTTAGAAAAAATAACGGGAAAAACGCTTGATGAACTGAGTAGTAAAAACTTTTATTCTAAATTGGGTATGAATAATACTTTATACAATCCGTTGCACAAGTTTGATATGAGTAAAATTCCACCAACAGAAATAGATACTTATTTTCGATATCAAACTATTCAAGGCTATGTGCACGACATGGAGGCAGCAATGGAAGGTGGAGTAGGAGGGCACGCCGGAATCTTTTCCAATTCAATGGATTTAGCAAAGATGATGCAACTTTTTTTGCAAAAAGGAAGCTATGGAGGAGAAGTTTATTTTTCAGCAAATACGTTTGAAGCCTTTAATACATGTTATTATTGCGAGAATGGAAATCGTCGCGGAATAGGTTTCGATAAGCCGCAATTAGGAACATCCGGACCAACATGCGGTTGTGCTTCGATGACTAGTTTTGGTCATACCGGTTTTACTGGAACAATGGCTTGGGCTGATCCTGAAGAGGAAATTATTTATATCTTTTTATCAAATAGAACGTTTCCGAATGCTGAGAAAAACATATTATCTCAAAAAAATATTCGAGAAGATATTCAACAGGTAATTTATGATGCAATTATAAAGTAATTTATAATTTATGCATGTTTGCGGCTAAAGTTTCAATAAATTTTGAAATAGGTCCTTTAATCATCATAGCCATCATGGGATTAAAATCACCGTCAAAAGACAATTGAACTTCTGAACTTGCATCACTTAAGCTAGTGATATTTCCGGTTAAAGTAAATGGTAATTTTTCAGAAGCAGCTCCCAAAATAACTTGACTGCTCGGATTTTTTTCTTTCATCCGTAACTTGATTTCCGGCATACCCTTAAGTCCGAAAATAAACGAATCCTCACCGGTCACTTCAAATTTAGCAATTGTATCAGGCATTAGTTTTTCGAAATTGCGAACATCACTCAAGGAATCAAATAAATACTGAGCTGATTTTTCTACAGTAACTTTTGGGCTTTCTAAATTCATTTTTTTGTTTTCTGTTATCGGTTGTCTGTTTTCCGATGTCGGTTTAGATTTTTGTCTTTTCTCTTTTTTCTTTTTTCTATTCTTAAACTTCAACTCCCCAAGTAGATGGGCTAACTCGCCATTCTTGTAGAGTGTGTTGTTCTTCTTCTGTGATATAATTTTTCGCTACAGCTAATTCTAATAAATTATCATAATTTGAAAGCGTGTATAATTCAACATTAGCTTTTTTAAAGTTTTCAACAGATACATCAAAACCATATGTAAAAATGGCGACCATTCCTTTAACATTAGCTCCTGCTTCTTTTAAAGCTTCCACCGCAAGTAAACTACTGTTTCCTGTACTGATTAAATCTTCTACAACAACAACATTCTGTCCTTTTTGTAAAAAACCTTCAATTTGGTTTTGTCTACCATGTTTTTTAGGCTCGGGACGAACATATACAAAAGGTAATCCCAAGTATTCAGCAACAAGCATTCCAATTCCAATTGCACCCGTGGCAACACCTGCAATCACATCCGGTTTTCCAAATTGCTTTTCAATATGTTTGGAAAACTCCTCTCGTAAATAATTACGAATTGGTGGAAATGAAAGTGTTATCCGGTTATCACAATAGATAGGCGATTTCCATCCTGAAGCCCATGTAAAAGGATTTTTAGGATTTAATTTAATTGCGTTTATTTGTAAAAGCAATTCGGCCGTTTTTTTAGCTGTATCTTTATTTAAAATCATAGTACAAATGTATAAAGTTTTTGTGAACGACAAGCCACTTTTTTTGACAAATGAAATCCAAAAAGAAACGGATTTTCAATTGTTTTTACTTGAAAGTGTTGATATTAAAGAACTTATTATCAAAATATTTAAAAATAAAGTTGATAAAGCTTTTTTGTATCATCCGGATGAAAAGGAAATGATGAAAAAGTTGAAATCAAAAATACCGGTTGAAAAGGCTGGAGGTGGATTGGTTTACAATGATAAAAATGAAGTTTTGTTTATTTTTAGAAATAAAAAATGGGATTTACCTAAAGGCGGAATTGAAAAAGGAGAAGAAATTGAAGATACCGCTATTCGGGAAGTTGAAGAAGAAACAGGAGTGAAAGGATTAAAAATAATTAGAAAGCTTCCTAAAACATATCATATTTTTAAACGAAACGGACGTTATAAACTGAAAATTACCCATTGGTTTGAAATGCGAACGAGTTTCAATGAAAAATTGATTGGTCAAGTCGAAGAAGGGATTGAAAAAGTGGAGTGGAAAACGCCTAAGGAGATTCAAGTTGCTTTGACAAACTCTTATGAAAATATAAAATTATTATTTGAATAAAAAAAAATTATTTCAACACTCTATAAACAGGATAAGTTAAATAAGAGGATTCAAAGTAAATAGAATTTCTATAAATCCAATCTAATTGAGCCGAACCACTTTCAGCAAATTTTGGTTCCTCCATTTTCTTTTTTTTAAAGTTTTCTTTTAAAATCGGATTTTGTTTTAAAATGTCCGTAGCTAAATCTTCAAATACATAAGCAGAATACCATTCTTTTTGTTGCAAAATGGTATCAAAAAAATTCCAATTAAAATAGGAATCAACAGCCTCCGGTTCAAGTGTTTCCAGTAAATATTTTACACCAGTTTGATTTGAGAAAAAGATATAATCACCCGAATTGAATTTTACTTTTTTATTACTTTTTGAAATTTTAGTATTGTAATGTACATAATGACCTTCGTAAGGAGATTTTGAAGTTTGATAATTATCAATTTTATATGTTTCAACTTCAATTAATGTATCCTTTTGAATTAGGGTAAATTGCATCTTATTTAATTTTAACAAATCAATAATTTGCCATTGCGATTGTGGAATAATATAAGATTTTGGAATCGTAATAAATTTCGTGGGTTTATAATTTCCATAAAATGGAATTTTCTTGGTAAACGGCTTGCTTCTATCATAATATAATCGATCTTTTCCGGAAATGTCACTAGGCTTTTTCAGTCCTTCAAATCCTTTAAAATCAATATATGATACTTTAGTTGAGTCAATTGCCCAATCAATAGGATAGTTTGTTCCTTGTTGGTAATCATTATAACTTTCCATTCTGATTTTTTTAATTTTATCCCAATTGGCATCGGTATAATTTATAACACTAATCATAAATTCATAAGTTACTTTCACTCTTTCTTTGAACGATTTGAGCATGTGCGTTTCAGGCACAAAACCCAAGGTATTGAAAAGTGAGCTATAACCGGTAGCATATCTTGGTGTGTCTGTAAATTGTTCATAACCTTGGTCCGGAGTAGTACTGTGAACATTTACATAGGGAACTACATCAATTTTTTTTTGGTTCATGCTTTTGACAATGTCAGGAAAAAATTCATTGGTGAAATAGTTTCCTAAAGTTGTTCCTAATCGTTCGTGTTGAGTAGCAATACAAGTAAAAGTATATTGATAATCAGCACCATTAGAAACGTGATTGTCTAAAAAAACATCCGGATTTATACTTGTAAATAGCTCTTGAAAACTTCTTGAATTTTTAGTATCCGATTTGATAAAATCTCTATTCAAATCATAATTTCTCCCATTTCCTCTAAAACCATAAGTTTCCGGGCCATTTTGATTAGCTCTGGAAGAGGAATTTCTATTTAACATTCCGTCAATATTATAAACCGGAATAACTACTACTAGCGTATTTTTCGGAACTTTAATTTTTGAAGTTGCCAAATCTCGAAGGAGCATCATTGAAGCATCAATACCATCGGGTTCACCGGGATGTATTCCATTATTCACCAAAACAATTGCTTTATCTTGATCAAAATCAAAGTTTTTATTTTCAGAAAAAACAACAATATGCAATGATTTTCCACTATCAGTTTTACCTTTTTCCAGTATTTGAATACTTGAATAATTGTTAGCTAAATTTTGATAAAAGGAAATACATTCTTCATAAGTTGTCGATTGATTACCATTACCTTTTTCAAAAGGCGTCAAAATGAAACTTTTATTTTGAGAGAAAGATATAAAGCAAGCTAGAAATAGTGAAAATTGTATAAATTTTAACATGTGTTTGTTTTTTTTAAAAAAAAAATAACCAAAATGTATTTTGTGTAAGAAAAAAAATTAGTTTTGTTACAACAAATTTAAAAATAATCATTTATGAAAAAAATTACTTTACTTTTTTTATTGCTTTTTGGTTTTATCGGAACTAGTCAAACTATTTCTCATTCTACCTCTATGACTTTGTCAAATACAAATGTCGCTTGTAATGGTGGTACTCCTTCAACATCAAGTGATAATCGCTATTTTAGATATTTTAAATTAAGCGATTTTTCAATTACCGCCGATTACACTATTTCTAGTGTGCAATTTGGTGTTCAGACCTTGACCATACCAACTTTACCAGATGGTTTTCCTGTTACAGTTAAAATTTATTCTACAACAAGCAATAATTTTCCAGTAGCATATCCTGCAGGATACACCGAATTAGCACAAGTTACCACAAATTTCTTGTTAGCAGATGTTGAAACGTTAGTTTCAGTTCCTATTGCTGCCACAATTCCGGCTGGTTCAAACGTATTAGTTGAAGTAGGATATTTAGCTCAAACGGCTAGTAGTGGAAATAGAATTTTCTTGTCTGCTAATGATTTGGGTGAATCAGCTCCAACTTATATTTCTTCAACAGCTTGTGCACTTGTCCCTCCGACACCACTAGCTTCAATTAATTTTCCAAATGCTCATTTAGTATTGAGTGTTACCGGAACTACTTTGGGTGTTAAAGAAAGTATTTTACAAAAGGTTTCTGTTTATCCAAATCCATCTAAAGGAAAATTTACAGTTGATTTACCAGCTTCAGTTTCAATTGAAAAAGCGAGTTTAACTGATATTACTGGAAAACAAATGGCAATCAATTTAGATGCTTCAAATTCATTTTCTATTTCTGAATACAATACAGGAATTTATATTTTGAATTTACAAACTTCAGAAGGAGTTTTAAATAAAAGACTTATCAAAGAATAATATTTTCAATATGATTCATTAAAACCCGGTTCATTGAATCGGGTTTTTTATTTTATTTTGACTGAATCAGGAACTAATACGGTATAATCTCCACCATTTCTAATAACATCGCGAACAATACTCGAACTGATATAGGAAGTTTTAGAAGCAGTTAATAAAAATACGGTTTCAATTTTTGATAGTCTTCGGTTGGTATGAGCAATCGCTTTTTCAAATTCAAAATCAGCCGGATTTCGTAAACCACGTAAAATAAATTCTGCATTTTCTTTTTTACATAAGTCTATTGTTAGTCCTTCATAGGTAATTACACGAACTTTTGGCACATTTTTAAAGGCTTCTTCAATAAATTTCATACGTTGTTCAATCGAGAACATGTATTTTTTTTCTGCATTTACTCCAATGGCTACAATTACTTCATCAAAAAGTGAAATACCACGTTGAATAATATCAAAATGTCCTAACGTTATAGGGTCAAATGACCCTGGGAATATTGCTTTTTTCATAATTATATTATTTTGTCAACGCTAATTCAATGGCATTGTCAAACAAATCAGACAATGGGATACCAGCAACTTTAGCTTGTTGTGGCAAAATACTTTCGGTTGTCATTCCGGGAATGGTATTCATTTCCAGCATATAAGGTTCGTTATTTACTATAATAAATTCGCTTCTTGAAAATCCTTTCATTTTTAAGACTTCATAGGCTCTTTTTGCTACCGTTTCAATTTTTGCTTTTAATTCTTCACTAATTCTAGCCGGAGTGATTTCCTGTGATTTTCCTAAATATTTAGCTTCATAATCAAAGAAATCATTTTCTGAAACAATTTCAGTGATAGGTAAAACAGTAATTTTTCCTTTATAATTGATTACACCTACAGATACTTCAGTACCGTCTAAAAAACTTTCAATAATGATTTCATTATCTTCTTTGTAGGCATTTTCTATAGCAGGAATTAATTCTTCTTTAGTTTTAACTTTAGATATTCCAAAACTGGAACCTGATTTATTTGGTTTTACAAAACAAGGCAATCCAACCTTTTTAATAATTGCTTCCGGTTCAACAGCCTCACCAAAATTCAAATAATAGGAGGTAGCCGTTTTGATTCCATACGGTTTTAATACAGAAAGTAAATCTCTTTTATTAAAGGTTAAAGCTGATTGATAATAATCGCAGCTAGTTTGTGGAATAGTTAATAATTCAAAGTAGGCTTGCATTAAACCATCTTCCCCGGGAGTACCATGAATAGCATTAAACACAACATCAAAGTTTAATTTTTCACCATTCATACTAACGGAAAAATCATTTTTATTTACCGGAAACTCTTCTTTATTATCGTTTACCAAAACCCATTTTTCTTTAAATATGTGAATACGATAGGGATTGTATTTCGATTTATCCAAGTATTGATAAACTACATTTCCACTTGTGAGTGAAATTTGATATTCACTGGAATATCCGCCCATGATGATGGCAACATTTTTCATTGGTGTGCGTTTAAAGATTAGGTTTTACCTTAACAAATTTATCATTTATTTATGGAAACTAAAAACGGTTTATTATTTTATATATTTGCAACAAATAAAATAGAATGAGTTTAAGAAATTACTTAACCAGTAAAGTGTTTTTCAGTCAAGTTTTAATGGCATTTGGTATTATTGCTGTTTTGGCTTTTGTGTTTTTTAATATGCTCTCTTTTTTTACTAATCACGGTCAGGAAATCACTGTTCCAGATTTGAGTAAAATGAATGTTGAACAGGCAGAAGAAACTTTAGATGAATTAGGTTTAGATTATGTATTATTAGATACGTTGGATTATAAAAAAGATTTTCCACAGTTTTCTGTTGTAGAACAAGAGCCAAAAAAAGGAGCAAAGGTCAAGGCAAACAGAAAAATTTATATTAAAGTAAATGCATCAGGCTATACTTTAGTAGTGTTACCGGACTTGATAGAAAAAACATTCCGACAAGCAGAACCAACGCTAAAATCGATAGGATTACAAGTAGGGGAGGTAACTTACAAACCTTATTTAGGTAAAGATATGGTTTTAGAAATGAGATACAAGGGAGCTCCTATTAAACCGGGAACTAAAATCATGAAAACATCTAAAATTGACTTGGTTTTGGGTGATGGTAAAGTCGCTTTTGATGAAACTGAAATTGACAGTTTGATTCGGGAACAAGAAAGCAACCCCACTAATGAATAATATTCCTCCAACGGTCGAACTTGAAACAGACGACGAATTATTTGAACACCACCGATTTGATGTTCCTAAAGGACAATCGATGCTTCGTATTGATAAATATTTAATGCAAGTAGTCGAAAATGCAACTAGAAATAAAATTCAACAAGCGGCTACAGCAGGTAATATATTGGTAAATGAACAACCTGTAAAATCTAATTACAAAGTAAAACCATTTGATGTAATTAGGGTTTTGATGCCTCATCCGCCATTTGAATACTTGTTGGAACCCGAAAATATTCCAATCAATGTTATCTATGAAGATGATCAATTGTTAGTTGTTAATAAAGAAGCGGGAATGGTTGTTCATCCCGGACATGGAAATTATAGCGGAACATTAGTAAATGCATTGGCTTATCATTTTGAGAATCTTCCTATGAATAGCTCAGAAAGACCCGGTTTAGTGCATCGAATTGATAAAAACACTTCCGGTCTTTTGGTGATTGCAAAAACTGATTTAGCGATGGCCTATTTAACCAAGCAATTTGCAGCTAAAACTTCTGAACGAGAATATATTGCGTTAGTTTGGGGAAATGTAGAAGAAGAGGAAGGTACAGTCCGTGGTTACATTGGCAGACATGTGAAAGATCGAATGCAAATGGCAATTTTTGAAGATGAAAGTATGGGAAAACCTGCTGTGACTCATTATAAAGTTATAGAACGATTAGGATATGTAACTTTGATATCTTGTAAATTAGAAACTGGTAGAACCCATCAAATTAGAGCCCACATGAAACATATTGGACATACTTTGTTTAATGATGAACGATATGGTGGACATAACATTCTTAAAGGGACAACTTTCACAAAATACAAACAGTTTGTAGACAATTGTTTTAAAGTATTGCCCCGACAAGCTCTTCACGCAAAAACTTTAGGCTTTGAACATCCAATAACCAAAGAATTTTTACGCTTTGACACTGAAATCCCACAAGATATGGCCGAGTGTGTTGAAAAATGGCGAACTTATTCAAAATCACATACTTTGGAAGAAGAAGAGTAATTTTTTATTATATTTAAACGCTTAAAAAGTTTAAATTATGATTAGAATTTTACATTTTGTATTACTTTTTTCAACTTTTGGAATATCGGCTCAATCATTTGAAATAGGTAGAACTACCATTACTTTTATTGATGCCAGTCGAGGAAATCGTTCTATTGCCTCTGAAATTTATTATCCAGCCAACTCTGCAGGAATTAATGTTCCTGTTGCTTCTTCAACTTCTGAATCTTTTCCGGTTTTGAGCTTTGGGCATGGATTTTTAATGTCCTGGGATGCTTATCAAAATATTTGGGAAGCATTAGTACCCCAAGGCTACGTCATGATTTTTCCAAAAACAGAAGGAGGAGCTTCTCCTTCTCATTTAGAATTTGGTAAAGATTTAGCCTTTGTGATAAGCCAAATGGCACTATTAAATTTAAATTCATCTTCTATTTTTTACAATCGTATATCAGATAAAAGTGCTTTGATGGGGCATAGTATGGGAGGCGGAGCTGCTTTTTTAGCTGTTCAATTTTCAAACGAAATTGATGCAATTCTTACTTTAGCAGCGGCAGAAACTAATCCTTCAGCGATTGCAGCTGCAGGAAATTTAACAATTCCTGCCTTGATTATTGCCGGTACAAATGATTGTGTAACTCCAACAAACACCAATCAATTACCAATGTACAATGCACTTAATAGTGAATGTAAATCGTATATAAGTATTACCGGAGGAAGTCATTGTCAAATGGCAAACTATAATTTGTTTTGTAGCATTGGAGAATCCACTTGTTCACCTTCACCGGCCATTTCTAGAACTGAACAACATCAATTATTAAACCCAAGCATGTTATATTGGCTTGATTATCAATTGAAATCAAATTGTAGTGCCGGAAATTCATTTCAACAATTACTTACCTATTCCGTTGGAATCTCTACAATTAATAATTGTGAATATTGTGCACTTAATATTTTGGAATTAAATGAAAGTGAGTTATTTAAAGCCTATCCAAATCCATTTCAAAATGAAATAAGAATTTCAGCCTTTCCAGATAAATTGCTAATGATAGAATGTTACAATATGCATGCGGAATTAGTATACAAAGAAACTATTTCTGCATTTACAAAAATTAACACTGAAGATTGGGCATCTGGAATTTATTTTATAAAATGTACAGATCAAAAACATAAAGTCTCTGTATTCAAATTAGTAAAATAAAAATAAATTAATCAAAAAAAGTAGCGAATTTTGAGGTCGCTACTTTTTGTTTTTATTAATTTAAAATTTAACCTCTTCGAATTGAATTCCCGGAAGTTCTGGTCTGAGGAGTATTTTTATTTCTTCCTTCACTTCTTGTTTGTTCCCCTTTAGAGGAGCTACTTGCTCTTGGTTGAGGAGAATTTGAATAAGAATTTTGATTCTGAACTCTTGGAGATGATGCTTGATTTGAAGTTGAACGCGGTGAACTATATTCACTTGATTTCGGCGTACTTCTTGGTGTACTTGAAAAATTATTATCTTCTTTTACCTCTTTAACTCTAGGTTTCGGACTGCTATATTCTGAAGATGAACTATTCATAGATGTACTTCTCGGATTATTAAAAGCTAGATCTTCTGATGAATTGGTATTTTTAACTCTTGGTTTTGGAGTAGAATAGCCTGTCTCATTTGAATAACTTTTTGGATTTTCAATTCTTGGTTTTGGAGAAGAATAAACTGTCTCATTTGAATAGCTTTTAGGGTTTTCAGCTCTTGGTTTTGGTGAATTACTTACATTAGAAGTATTATAAGTTGTATTTCTAACCCCAGAATTTGAAGATCCTGTGTACAAATTTGCTCTAGTACTTCTTGGAGAAGAGGCAACAGCTTGATCTCTATTAGAACCATTATTGCGAGTTTGAACTAATTCGTGACGATTATCATAGCCATCATTACGATGATTGAAGGAACGATTTGGATATTGTCTTTCATATCCATTTGTTCTATAATTGCGATGCATTGCTACTGCATGACTACTTCTTCTGTGGTTTACATAATGACAAGTATTATTATAATTCACATAAAAATTTATGTGATTTCTGTAATGAAAATAGGGATAGGGATTCCATACAAAATAGTATGAAGGATAATAATTCCAATACCACGGAGAGCAGTAAGGTCGATAGGAGTTTACCCAAAAGGTATTATAAATAATTGGTGTGTAAGCATATATAGGTTCATAGATATAATTTGTACCATACATATAAACATCACCTACAATTTGAACTTGTAATTTATTATTTCGGTCTTTTTCTACTTCTATAGTGGCAACATCTTGGAAAAGATCTCGTCCAATGACTGATTGAACAATAATTAAATGTGTTCTACCTTCTACAGATTCAATTACACGTAAATAATCAACTTGATTATCGTTATTTAAATCAAGATTTGAAATTTGTGTTTGTGGATCATTTAATCGTTGTTCAAAATCTTCTAAATTAGCAGATTCTCCAAATATGGTTGCAATAGCTCTTAAATCTAAGTTATCACTTATATCAACAGAATTAGCTTTAACCGTAGTTCGGTCTTGAGCTTTTGAATCGGTAATA
>NZ_PNJW01000041.1 GCF_013822155.1 Flavobacterium sp. | reverse complement strand
CAATACCTATATTTGAAAAAGTTAATTTTTGAGGTACTAAATCATCAATTCCAAACTTAATCAAAATGGCATAGCTAATAAAAAAACACAAAATTATCCATAATATTTCAAATTCCGGATCTATCAATAGTATCATATCTCCAACAAAACAAGCCAGTATTGCGATAGAAAACCACCAATTAACTCTTTTATATCGATGTTGGAGGTAAAAGAAAAAGATAGAAGGTATAACAATTGGTTTTGCAATTTGTTCTAATTCATTCAAATTAAAAACAACAGCAATTAATACCAAAATGCTGGAAATAAAATATAAGCCAATCGCCGGTTTTAGTTTACCCATTCAGTAAAAGTATAAAATCATTTTCACTTATCAATTTTATACCCAATTGATTAGCTTTTTCTAATTTTGCCGGACCCATATTTTCACCGGCAATCACATAATTTGTTTTGGCAGAAATTGAACTGCCTACTTTTCCTCCATTATCTTCAATGGCTTTTTTCAAATCATCTCTGGAAAACTGTTCAAAAACACCTGAAACTACAAACGTTTTTCCTTCTAATTTGTTGCTCACTTGAGAATTGCTCTCCTTAAGTTCAAATTGAACACCAACATTCTTAAGCCTTTCAACTGCTATTCTATTCTGAGGATTTTCAAAGAATTCAATCACACTTTGAGCAATTTTCTCCCCGATCTCATCCACTAAAATCAAATCCATCAAACTGGCATTCGCAATCGCATCAATATTTTTGTAGTGTTTGGCTAATTTTTTGGCTACTGTTTCACCTACATAACGAATACCCAACGCATACAAAACCCTTTCAAACGGTACTTCTTTTGATTTTTCAATACCGTTGATTAAATTTTCTGCACTTTTTTGTGCCATTCGTTCCAACGGAAGAATTTGTTCGATTTTTAAATCATATAAATCGGCATAATTTTTCACCAAACCATTTTGATACAATAAAGCAACCGTTTCGCCACCCAAACCTTCAATATCCATCGCTTTTCGGGTAATGTAATGTTGAATTCTACCTATGATTTGTGGCGGACAACCATAAAAATTCGGACAATAATGATTGGCCTCGCCTTCTTTTCGCTCTAATTCGGTTTGGCATTCCGGACAATGGGTAATGTATTTCGTAGGTTCCGCTTCATTGCCTCTTTGGGAAACCGCAATGATTTTAGGAATGATTTCTCCTCCTTTTTCT
Source organism: Flavobacterium sp. (assembly GCF_013822155.1). GTDB lineage: Bacteria > Bacteroidota > Bacteroidia > Flavobacteriales > Flavobacteriaceae > Flavobacterium. The sequence goes on along the minus strand of NZ_PNJW01000041.1, from coordinate 28,461 downwards.
ACAAAAACAATATCGCCCACACGAATATCCAACTTTTCAATTTGATCTGCATTGTGTAAAGACGCACGTTTCACAATGGTTCCCGCCAATTGCACCGGTTCTAAATTCGCCACCGGAGTAATTGCTCCCGTTCTTCCTACTTGATAGGAAATCGAATTTAGACGCGTAGAAACTTGCTCCGATTTGAATTTGTAAGCGATTGCCCAACGGGGTGATTTTGCCGTGTAACCCAATTCATCTTGGTGTTGTAAACTATTTACTTTGATTACCACGCCATCAGTTTCATAAGGTAAATTATGGCGATGCACATCCCAATAGGAGATATAATCCAATACTTCCTGCATATTCTTGGCTAGTTTTGCCTGACTTGGGACTTTAAATCCCCATTTTCGTGCCGTTTCTAAACCTTCATATTGGGTTTTAAACGGTAAATTATTACCCACAATAAAATACAACAAACAATCCAAAGGACGCTTAGCAACTTCTGCACTGTCTTGCAATTTCAAACTTCCGGAAGCAGTATTTCGCGGATTGGAATAGGGTGTTTCACCAATTTCTATCAATTCCTGATTCATTTTTTCAAATCCGGCAAATGGAAGAATTATTTCACCGCGAATATCAAACTTTGGCGGATAATTTCCTTTTAATTGCAAGGGAATGGAACGAATGGTTTTGATATTGTTTGTCACTTCATCACCTTGAAATCCATCGCCACGAGTAACGGCTCTTTTCAGTTTTCCATTTTCGTAGGTAATACTAATCGAAGCTCCGTCGTATTTTAATTCACAAGTATATTCTAAAGTTACATTGCCCAATATCTTTTGAATACGGTTTTCCCAACCCATCAAATCTTCAGTGGAATAGGAATTGTCCAACGAATACATGCGGTGTTCATGTACAACCGTATTGAAATTTTTAGTGATGCTTCCTCCTACTCGCTGACTCGGTGAATTCTCATCAAAAAACTCCGGATGTTGGGCTTCCAATTCCTGCAATTGTTTCAATAAATGGTCAAATTCAAAATCGGAAATCGTGGGTTTATCCAAGACATAATAGTTATGGTTGTGTTGGTTGAGTTCGTCGCGAAGGGATTGAATTTTGGTTGGGATATCCATTTTTAAAGAAGCTGAGGTTCTGAGTTACTAAGGTACTAAGGTTTTACTTTGCGTTGACTATTTGATCAATTTGTTTATATAATTGTCCGTCACTTAAAATCGCTCCTTGTTGGATGATGTCAAAAATAGCAACATTTTTTTCTCCTTCATATTTTTTTCTGCCTACATGAATGTCAATGGCATAGGTAAACAAATTATTGACCATCCATTCCAATCCTTTGGATGTCATAAAATCAACTTCGGGTTCCAATGTTTTTAATACAACAGATTGTACTTCTTCTTCCAAACAATGAAAAAGGAAGATGTGATTTTTTGAAAAATGTTCCAAATAGTTGGTTTGACTCAAAACACCTTCCCATATTAAATCGGAGAATACATCGAGTTCTTGTTCGGCTACTTCGGGTTTGTTGGCTTTCATTTCATCCCATTCTTTTTTGTCAATAGATTGGGTGGCTAAAAAATTAGCGAATTCTTGGTGGAGGGCTTCGAATTGTTCTTTAGTTAGTCTTGAATATTTCATTTTAAAGGTACTGAGGTACTAAGGTGCTAAGGCACTAAGGTTTTATTATTATTTAATTTTAATTCTTTCAATTCAGGTCTTATTAAGATTTCATCAGGATGTGAGTTACTAGTTGAGTACTGAGGTTCGAAAAACTCGCAACCCGCAACCCGTAACTCGCAAATTCTACCCAATCACATCCAGTTTCGCAAACCGCAACAACAACTTTTTAATCCCACCTACATCAAATTTAATCTCCGCTTTTTTGTCAGCTCCGACTCCTTCTAGGTTTAAGACTTCACCTTTTCCGAAGCGTTCGTGCATGACGATGTTTCCGGGAACGAGTTTTGAATCAAATAAATTGGTGCTTGCCGGAGCATTGCCTGAAACCGGTTTTAATTTTCGAATGGTGGAAGAAGATTCTTCTCCATACCGTTTGGGTGGTGTGCCGTTGGTAGGTTTTGCTAATCGCAATTTGGATTTGTCCACATCACCAAAAATATCCATATCCATCATTGGTTTGTAGCGATAACCCGTTTCAGTGTGACTGATGTATTCCAAATATTGGTCATCGATTTCTTCAATGAAACGTGAAGGCTCACTATCCATTAATTTTCCCCAACGGTAACGCGATTGTGCATACGACAAATATGCTTGGTGTTCAGCTCTGGTTATGGCGACATAAAACAAACGGCGTTCTTCTTCCAACTCACTTCTGGTGTTTAAACTCATCGCACTTGGGAACAAATCTTCTTCCATTCCTACCACAAAAACGGTGGGAAATTCCAACCCTTTTGCCAAGTGAATCGTCATTAAAGCTACGCGATCATCATCACCGGTATCTTTGTCTAAATCGGTTGCCAAAGCCACATCTTCGAGAAACTCTGACAACGCTCCACGAGCTCCATCAATTTCTTTCTGACCTTCAGTGAAGTCTTTGATACCGTTTAATAATTCTTCGATATTTTCAATGCGGGCAATTCCTTCCGGCGTACCATCTTTTTTAAGCTCTTGAACTAATCCCGTTTTTTTAGAAACATGATCGGCTAAATAAAACGCATCCTGACTTTCGTTGATGACTTGAAAACTTTTAATCATCATCACAAAATCTTCCAACTTCCGTTTGGTGCCTGAATTGAGTTTTAAATCAATTTTATCGATGTTTTCCATCACTTCAAAAATGGAACGTTTGTAATGATTGGCTGCTACAGTCAATTTTTCAACCGTACTGTCACCAATTCCACGAGCCGGATAATTGATAACTCGAACCAAAGCTTCTTCATCTTTTGGATTGATTACCAAACGCAAATAACACAATACATCTTTGATTTCTTTGCGTTGGTAAAAAGATAACCCACCGTAAATTCGATAAGGAATATCGCGTTTTCGCAACGCATCTTCCATCGCACGGGATTGTGCATTGGTGCGATACAAAATAGCGAATTCACCGTTTTTCATTTGGTTTCGCATCTTTTCTTCGAAGATAGTGGAAGCGACAAATCGACCTTCTTCCCCATCAGTGATGCTGCGGTTGACTTTTATTTTGGGTCCATCCTGGTTATGCGTCCAAACGACTTTTTCTAATTTGGTTTTATTTTTATCAATAATAGAATTCGCAGCTTGTACAATATTCTTAGTAGAACGGTAATTTTGTTCCAAACGAAAAGTTTGCACATCGGCATAATCTTTCTGGAAATTTAAAATGTTGTTGATGTTGGCTCCGCGAAACGCATAAATACTTTGGGCATCATCCCCTACCACACAAATGTTTTGAAACCTATCGGAAAGAGCACGAACAATCAAATACTGTGAATGATTGGTATCTTGGTACTCGTCCACCAAAATGTAGCGAAAACGGTCTTGGTATTTGGCCAACACCTCCGGAAAACGATTCAATAACTCATTGGTTTTTAATAATAAATCATCAAAATCCATCGCTCCCGATTTGAAACAACGTTCGACGTAATTGTTGTAAATTTCACCCATTCGAGGCTTTTTGCTCATTGCATCTGCCTCTTGTAATTCGGGATTATTGAAATAGGCTTTCACCGTAATCAAGGAGTTTTTATAGGAAGAAATGCGGCTAAAAACCTGTTTGGGTTTATAAACATCTTTGTCGAGTTGCATTTCTTTAATGATGGCTCCGATGAGGCGAACACTATCTTGTGCATCATAAATGGTGAAGTTACTCGGATAACCCAATTTCTCTGCTTCGATACGAAGTATTTTAGCAAAAACGGAGTGAAAAGTACCCATCCAAAGGTTTTTCGCTTCGTTGCTACCCACGATATCCGAAATACGTTTCTTCATTTCGCGAGCCGCTTTGTTGGTAAACGTCAGCGACAAAATATTGAATGCATCAACTCCCAAACTCATTAAGTAAGCAATTCGCATCGTTAGCACTCGCGTTTTACCTGAACCGGCACCGGCAATGACAATCATGGGACCGTCTTTTTGGAGCACGGGTGCACGTTGGGCTTCGTTGAGTTGATTGATATATTCGTTTATCATAGTATTTTTAGCAAAGTTCAAAAATAAGCTTACTAATGATTTATTACAATTAAAATTGTTACGATTTATCAACTAAAATTCTATTTTTGTAATTCTTAAAAATAAAAAAATTAATGCTATGGAAAGCACTCATCTAATTGAACTTTTATCTTATACTTTACCAGCTCTAATTACCGGAGGTGTAGCTTACTATTTTTTTAATTTACATACTAAAAACGAGGAAGGAAGACGTCGTTATTTGTTACAAAAAGAATTACAAAAAGAATCATTACCCTTGCGATTGCAAGCTTATGAACGTATGGTCTTATTTTTAGAACGCATCAATCCGGCGAAATTATTAATTCGTGTGGCTCCTTTTTCAGAAGATAAAAATGCCTATGAATCCTTTTTAATTCAGCAAATTGAGCAAGAATTTGAACACAATTTGACGCAACAAATTTATTTAACCGAAGATTGTTGGACAGTAATAACAACGGCAAAAAACACCATCATTCAAAACATTCGCAAATCAAATATGAGCGAACGAGTGGATAGTTCTCACAAATTACGTGAGGTAATTTTAAGTGATTTATTAGACAAACAATCGCCGAGTTATGTGGCTGTCAGTTATTTAAAAACGGAGGTGATTCAAATGATGGGTTAGGTTAAGATAAAAAAAGGTTGCTTTGATATAAAAAAACATTTCCGATATAGAAGTTTTTTTTAGTTTCTTGTGTAAATAGCTCTGTATCTAGGTTGTGGATAAACATTAGAAGTAGTCAACAATTCATATTCAATTACAAAACTATTTTCATTATAGAAATATCCATCTACTTGGTTATTATCTGGAATTCCATGAATTATATTGGTAAAATAGCCTTGACATAATAATTGTTGCGGAACTTTAATAGTTCCATCAGTTTGAATACTAAAATTATATCCTTTATCTGGAGCTGCAGTTTGAGCAACCGAGGTTTGAGCTGTTGAAGTAGTTTTATAATAATTTGGTGCTATTTGATAAATAATTTCATCTGTATAAGTAACTTCAAAAGGGCTTCCAGATAATTTTGAAACAACAACAGTGTAAGAACCTGAAATAGATTCTACATTTGAATTTGTGTAACAAGTTGAAATATTATCAAGATTTACAATAGTTAAATTAGATATATTCCCTGTTAAATAATTAGATGATTTATTATTTTCAAAATCAAAACCATTTAATGAAAATTGATTTATTGATTGACATTTTATAAAATTGAAACTAAAATTTCCGTCTGATACAGATTGCAAATAATATTTTGAATTATAAAGTAATAAAGCATATCCATTTTGAACATTTTGATTATTACAATTTTTCAGGTTTCCTATAATTTTTGTAGTATTCTCAATAATAATATCTGGGTAATTTACTGCAATTGTTCCACTTGAAACAGGTTGTGAAAAAACTGACTCATCACATAAATTATAAGCATTTAACGTGTAACTTTGATTTACTGGTATAAGTCCACTTATTTGCCCATTTGAATCCGAAATATTATCTAAAGAAAATGATCCGATGCTGTTTGTTAATGATATTCTAACATTTTTTATTGGTTCACCATCATTGTTAACAACTCTCACATTAAATTGTATAGTTATTTGTGGTATATCACAATTCCACCAACTAAAATGCGAAACTTCACCTACATACTTATTTCCTACTTTAGTTGCAACGCCATCTTCTTTCCAATAACCTTTTGTTTCATCAAAATGCCATAAAGGTATTGTTGCTGGTGCAGTTGCTAGTTGGTTGTCATCTATTCGTAATGAAATTTCTGCTTTATGTCCTATTTTTATATTTAATTTTTGTCCAGAAGTTCCACGAAGTTCCACATTTAACATCCCAAAAGTTTCTAATACGGCTTCGTCATTGTTTAGAGCTTGTGCATATAACATTCCAGGCATAAGTTCGCTGATGTTTTCATCGCTTGGTGTCAAATGAAAGATAGAAACATTTACTGAACCCGTATAATCATTTCCGTTTTCATCTTGAAAAGCACCATCAAAAACTACTTTTGTTCCACTATAAATTGATACTTCACTTGTGACTCCTGACTGAATGGTTGCTATTGGAGTATTTTGAATCAACATAATTTTCACATTGTTCTTTCCAGATGTTGGAACCATCGAACGTGAACCATCTAAATAACCCGTTTTTTTGCTGTTATAAAAGCAAATTTTTGATAAACAGATGCGTTGTTTATTATAAAAACTCCGTTTATATCTGTTTGTACAGTTGATGAACCAATTTTAATGGTTACATTTTGAATAGGATAATTTGCTGCATCTACAACTTGACCAATAAAATCGCGATTGACTTCATTACCAAAATTTTCAGAGAATTTATCATTGGTTGGATTACCATCTGAATTTGAATCATCATTAGGACTACACGACAAAACAAACAAAAGTAAAGACAGCAATAAGTATTTCATATTCAAAGTGTTTTGATACTACCAAATAATAGTAAAAAAACTATTCCATCAACCTTTTCAACTGATTTTGTTCTGCAGCATTTAAACCCGGAAGCATCTCTTCAAAATACTTTTTGTGTCTTTCTGTTTTGATTAATTCACGAATTTGATTACGGGCAAAAAGTGTAAACTGCCATTTGTGATGTGTTGTGGCATTAGCTAAATTGAGGAGAATATTTTGATCGTTTGGATTTAAATACAATAAATTGGTCAGTGCATTTTGACGAATAGAGCTTTCATATTTTGGCGAACTATAATCCAACAATTCATCGTAGTAATTCACTTTGTTTTCGTTTTCAAAATCCTTTGTCATCAACGCTAATGTCAACCAAAGAATCCGCAAATTTTTATCGTTAAAACCAATCCAATCTTTCGATTGATTCAAATAATCCGCTTGTTTTTCGGGAAATAAATTCCATAAGGTTCCTAAAGCAATTTCTTTGGTGACATACGATTCATCGTTTAAAAGTGTTTCGTAATTTGCTTGAAAAGCGGTCGGAATTTCAACCATGATGCGAGCAATAGCTTGCCGGACTTTTAGATTTTTGGAATCCATCGCCAATTGTAAAAGAGCTTCTTTTTCTACAAATGGCACATCTGCTAATTGAAAAATCACTTCTTCTTTGAGGGGATAAAATGCTTCCGTTTTTAAAAGGTTCTCAAAATGGAATTTCTTATCCACAAACGGTTTAGTTTGCAAATCGACCAACTCCAAATACGATTTCATAAACGCATTTTTATGAAGTAAAGTCAGTGCTTGACCAACTTCAAAACCGGATTGTTCCAACCAAATGCGTTTAAAGTTTTGAACATCAAATGAAGAAACGGCTTTTACTTCATTTAAAAAATTATCGGTATTGACATTTTTAAATCCGTATTTTTTCAAATAATTTTTGACTGCTTTTTGAAAGTTTTCAGCACCAATACTTTCGCGTAAACTGTGCAAAGCCCAAGCTCCTTTTTGGTAAAATGTGAGTGAACTGGCTTTCTCATTCAATAACGGAATCGTATCCGTTTTAGAAGCTTTTTGCAAACGCTCGGCCATTTCATACAATTCCCATTGAAAATGATCCTCACCAAAGAGTTCTTTCTCAGCTAACAACGCATAATACGTAGCAAAACCTTCCTGCAACCAATGGTGCTTTCCGGATTGTGCGGTAATTAGATTGCCAAACCATTGGTGAGCCAATTCATGTGCGTTGACATTAATATAGGTTTTGTCATTAAACCCGATTTCATCCAGCACAAAATCTTGCGAAAAAATGGTGGAAGTGGTGTTTTCCATTCCGGAATACAAGAAATCACGAACGGGAACTTGGCGGTAGATTTCCCAAGGATACTTCACGCCTATTTCCTGTTCAAAATAATCAAAAATTTGGGTGGTGTATTTATACGTTGTTTCAAATTTATCGATATCCTTTTCGTCGATGTAAAATTCTAACGGTGTACCTGATTTGGTTTTGGTAGTTTGTTTTGCAAATTTCCCGATGGCCATCATGACTAAATAGGAAGACATGGGTTTGGACATTTCATAGTGCCAAATTTTGCTTTTATCATTTAAATTGTCATTTAAGCTTTTTAATTTCCCATTAGACAAAACCGTAAATTGATTATCAAAAGAAACCGACAAATTAAAAATCACTTTTTCGTTCACATCGTCAAAACTGGGTAACCAATGACTGGTGAATTTCCCTTGTCCTTGTGTCCAAATTTGCAATTGGTCGCCTTCTCCAATAAAATAAAGGGTTTGTTTGGGAGTTGCTTTGAAATTAAAAGTTAAGGTGTTTTTTCCTTTTTTAAAGCCCTGGAATAATTTCAATGCCTTGCCTGAATTTTTAAAGTTGATGGTTTTCCCGTTTATTTTTACGTTTGTAAAATCCATTTTGATGGCATCGATGGCAATGGTGTCAATCACTTTTAAAACTTCAAATTGATAATTGACTTCTCCGGAAATTGATTTGTCAATGGGATTTGGAATCAAAGTAGCGTGTTGTGTTTTAAAATCAACTTTTGAGGTTTGTTGAGCAATGGAAAAAGAGAAAATAAGTAGAAATATATATCGCATAACTTCCACAAAGTTAAACAAAGTAATAAAGATTTCTTATTTACTTAAATAACAATTTAGAAAAAAAATAAATTGAATGTTACGATAAAAACAATCTCCGCTCCAATCATTTCAAAATTTAAACTTAACAATTCTCAAATTTTGAGCTGTTTTTTGTCAATTTAATAATTTTAAGTCTTTTGAATGACATTTATGTAAATCAAACGATTTCGTTATCTCTTTCAGGATAATTTTACGCTCCTTTTCTTATATTTGTAATCCTGATTTTTTGGGAAAGATTACAAACAAAACAAACAAATAATACCATCATGTCAAAATCCAAAATTATTTATACAATTACGGATGAAGCTCCTATGCTAGCTACTCATTCTTTTTTACCAATTGTAAAAGCCTTTACTGCCCCGGCTAACATTTCAGTTGAAACCCGAGATATCTCACTAGCCGGAAGAATTATTGCCAATTTCCCTGACTATTTAAAAGAAGACCAACGCATCAATAATGATTTATTAGAATTAGGTCAATTAGCCACTACTCCAGAAGCTAACATTATTAAGTTACCAAACATTTCAGCTTCTGTCCCTCAGTTAAAAGAGGTCATTGCTGAATTACAAAAATTAGGCTATGCCATTCCTGAATTTATTGAAAATCCACAAACTGAGGAAGAAAAAATAGTAAAAGCGAAGTATGCCAAAGTTTTAGGTTCCGCTGTTAACCCTGTTTTACGAGAAGGAAACTCTGATCGACGTGCACCAAAAGCAGTAAAAAATTATGCTCGTAAACATCCACACAGTATGGGTGCATGGAGTGCCGATTCTAAAACACATGTAGCCCACATGAACGAAGGTGATTTTTATGGTAGTGAACAATCAATTGTTATACAGGAAGCTGGAACATTCAAAATTGAATTTGAAGCAAAAAATGGAACAAGTAAACTTTTAAAAGACAATGCTCCACTAAAAGCAGGTGAAATTATTGATAGTGCGGTTTTAAATTTGAATGCTCTAAAACAATTTATTGCAAACGAAATTGAAGATGCAAAAGCTAAAAACGTATTGTTTTCAGTTCATTTGAAAGCAACCATGATGAAGGTTTCCGACCCAATTATGTTTGGAGCAATAGTAGATGTGTTTTTTGCGGAAGTTTTTAAACAATATGCTGAACTATTCAAAGAGCTTGGTGTAAATACCAAAAATGGATTAGGAGATGTTTATGCAAAAATTGCAGGTCATCCCAAACAAGCTGAAGTGGAAGCTGCTTTAAATGAAGCGATGTCAAAAGGACCGGCTATTGCGATGGTCAATTCTGAAAAAGGAATCACCAATCTTCATGTTCCGTCTGATGTAATTGTAGATGCTTCGATGCCGGCTATGATTCGTACTTCCGGACAAATGTGGAATGCTGAAGGTAAACCACAAGATACAAAAGCTATAATCCCAGACAGATGTTATGCCGGAATTTATACCGCTACGATTGACTTTTGTAAAAAACATGGTGCATTTGACCCAAAAACAATGGGAAGTGTTCCAAATGTGGGATTAATGGCTCAAGCCGCGGAAGAATACGGCTCTCACGATAAAACCTTTCAAATGGATGATTCCGGTGTTGTGAAAGTAATTGATGGAAATGGTGCTGTATTAATGCAACAAGCTGTCGAAAAAGGTTATATTTTCAGAATGTGTCAGGTAAAAGATGCTCCAATTCAAGATTGGGTGAAATTAGCAGTTAACCGTGCCAGATTATCAAATACACCGGCTGTTTTTTGGTTAGATGAAAACAGAGCTCACGACAGACAGATCATTTTAAAAGTAATGACATATCTAAAAAACCATGATACCAGTGGTTTGGATATTCGAATCATGAATCCTGTTGACGCAACTACTTTTACTTTAGAACGAATCATCAAAGGATTAGATACTATTTCAGTAACCGGAAATGTTTTACGCGATTATTTAACTGATTTATTCCCTATTTTAGAAGTTGGAACCTCAGCAAAAATGCTTTCCATCGTTCCGTTAATGAATGGTGGTGGGTTATTTGAAACAGGTGCCGGAGGTTCTGCTCCAAAACATGTAGAACAATTCCTGGAAGAAGGTTATTTACGTTGGGATTCGCTAGGCGAATTTTTGGCACTTGGCGTTTCATTAGAACATTTAGGCCAATCTTTAAATAATTCAAAGGCATTAGTGTTATCAGAAACGTTAGATTCAGCAACAGAAAAATTCTTAGAAACAGATAAATCACCGGCAAGAAAAGTGGGACAAATTGACAACAGAGGTTCGCATTTTTATTTGGCTTTATATTGGGCACAAGCTTTAGCTGCTCAAAATAAAGACGCAGCCTTAAAAGAACTCTTCACTCCTATTGCCAAGGAACTAACAGAAAATGAAGAAAAAATCAATGTCGAATTAATTGGTTCTCAAGGCAAAAAACAAGAAATTGGAGGTTACTACAGACCTGATTTTAAATTGCTTGAAAAAGCGATGAGACCAAGTGAAACATTGAATAAAATTGTAGAAAAATTGAATTAATTCTTTCTAAAAATAAAAGTTAAAAACGACTCGAAAGGGTCGTTTTTAATTAACCCTACTTTAACATCTGATATTTCCTATTTTAAAGAATTTTAATCAATTTTGTTAAAAAATATGAAATATGCTTTTTAGAAAATCAATATTAATACTGCTTTTTCTATTCTTCTCAGGATTTCAAGCCTTTTCTCAGGAAAAATTCACTTTAAGCGGAACCATAACCGACCAAAAAAATAATGAAAGCTTAATTGGTGTTACTATTATTATAACTGAATTAAAAACAGGAACAACAACAAATGAATATGGTTTTTATTCCATTTCCTTACCCAAAGGAACTTATACTTTAGAAATAAGTTATATTGGATTTGAAACTATCACTTCTACAATTGTTTTAGATAAAAATATTCGAAATAATATATCCTTGAAAGAATCGCAGGAATTATTGAAAGAGGTAATTGTTTCTGACCGAAAAGTAAAAGCTGAAATCAGAAAACCTGAAATGAGTGTTAATAAACTAACCATCCAGGAAATCAAACAAATGCCGGTTTTGCTGGGAGAAGTCGATATTATTAAATCATTGCTCACACTTCCCGGAGTAACGAATGCCGGCGAAGGTCAATCCGGATTTAATGTTCGTGGTGGAAGTGCTGACCAAAATTTGATATTATTAGATGAAGCTACCATTTATAATTCTTCCCACTTATTTGGGCTCTTTTCTGTTTTCAATCCGGATGCTATCAAAGATTTAAAATTGTATAAAGGCGGAATTCCTGCCCGTTTCGGCGGACGTTTATCATCAGTTTTAGATATTTATCAAAAAGAAGGAAACAGTAAAGATTTTCACATGACGGGCGGAATTGGATTAATTTCAAGTCGATTGTTGGCTGAAGGACCAATTGTAAAAGACAAAGCTTCTTTTTTAGTTGCGGGAAGAGGTTCGTATGCTCATTTGTTTTTACCGCTTTTCAACAATGACAATTCTGCTTATTTTTATGATTTAAATACTAAATTAAGTTACAAATTAAATGACAACAATAATGTCTTTATCTCCGGTTATTTTGGAAGGGACGTTTTTAACTTAAACAAAAGTTTTGTCAATACATACGGAAATTCTGTTTTAAACTTAAGATGGAATCACTTATTTGATGAAAAATTATTCTCAAATATGTCTTTCATTTACTCTGATTATTATTATGGTCTTAAATTGGATATTATTGGTTTTAATTGGGATAGTGGAATCAAAAACTACAATTTTAAATATGATTTTAAACATTATTTAAGTAATAAAATAAAATTGACCTACGGAAACAATTCTATCTACTATGATTTTAATCCGGGAAGAATTGAACCTTCAAACGATAACTCCAGTATTAATCCGGAACAACTAGCTAAAAAATATGCTTTTGAATCGGCATTTTATGTAGATGCTGAGCATGAATTATCAAAAAAAATAACGGTAAGTTACGGTTTGCGTTACAGTATGTTCTATCGACTTGGTGAACAAACGTTGAATACATATGAAAATAATCAAGCTGTAATTTTTAATCCTATTTTTCAAATCTATGAGTCAGCAACACCAACCGGAACTGTTTCTTATAAAAAAAATGAAACGATTGCTAATTTTGACAACTGGGAACCCCGTTTAGGTATTTCTTATGCTTTTAATGATGACCAATCTATAAAAGCCAGTTACAATAGAATGACTCAATATTTGCATTTGATTTCTAACACGCAATCGCCTACTCCACTTGATGTATGGGCTCCAAGCGATAACTTTTTGAAGCCACAATTATTGGATCAATTTGCCGTAGGTTATTTCCAAAATTTCAAAAATGATGATTATTCGTTAGAAGTTGAAACCTATTATAAAAACATACAAAACCGAGTGGATTATATTGATGGAGCAAATTTAATTGCTAATGAAGCTATAGAACAGGTCGTTTTGAGCGGAAAAGCTCGGGCTTATGGTTTAGAAGTACTGTTTCGAAAAAATCATGGTCAATTTACAGGATGGATAGCTTATACTTTGTCGAGAACTGAGCAACAAATTGAAGGTAGAACTCCGGAAGAAACAGGTATTAATAACGGTCAATGGTACCGAACGGGTTATGATAAATTAAATGATATTTCTGTGGTTGGAAATTATAAATTGGATGAAAAATGGCGATTTGGTGCTAATTTTTCTCTGCAAACCGGACAACCGGTTACTTTTCCAAACGGACAATATGAATACAATGGAATTACAGTCCCCAGTTATAGTCTTCGAAACGAAAACAACCTTCCCACTTATCATCGGTTAGATGTTTCGGCCACGCTTACTCCAGCTTCAAATACCGGTAGAAAATGGCAAGGTGAATGGGTTTTTGGTATTTACAATGTTTACAATCGAATGAATGCCGCATCTATTACCTTTCAACAAAACAAAGAAACGGCTAGTAATGAAGCTATTCGTCTGTCTATTTTTGGATTCATTCCGAGTGTTACTTATAATTTTAAATTCTAAACCATGAAATTATTTAACTATATATCGCTATTATTTTTGGTTATAACTTTTATAGGATGTGAAAAAGTTATTGACGTCGATTTAGATACGGCTCCTCCAAAATTAGTTGTGGAAGCATCGATAAATTGGGATAAAAATACAACCGGTAATGAACAATTTATCAAATTAACCACAACTACTGATTATTTTTCAGGTACCATTCCAAACGTTTCAGGAGCTACAGTATTTATAACCAATAGTTTTGGTACCGTTTTTAATTTTGTAGAAGTTACTGAACCCGGTATCTATGTTTGTAACAATTTTGAACCTGTAATCAACGAAAGCTACACGCTAACTATTGTGTATAATGGTGAAACCTTTACGGCCACAGAAAAACTATTAGCAACTCCGGAAATTACACGCATTGAGCAAAATAATGAAGGTGGAATTTTAGGTGATGAAATTGAAGTAAGATTCTTTTATGACGACATTCCGAATGAAGCTAATTATTATTTACAACAAATTGATGACCCCTATAAGGCAATTCCCGAATTTGGTGTTCTAGAAGATCGGTTTTTTCAAAACAATGAATTGTTCGGACTTTATTTTAGTGAAGATTTGAAATCGGGAGATGAGTTAACATTTACTTTAAATGGCATAACTCAAAATCATTATAATTATATGAATATTTTATTATCACAAGCAGGAGGCGGAAGTGGTGGACCATTTAGTACACCAACCTCTACTATTCGTGGCAATGTTGTCAATCAAACCAATTTTAATAATTTTGCATTAGGTTATTTTCGTTTGAGTGAAAGAGCTAAAATAGCTTATGTTATAGAATAATTAAAAAAATAAATGTCATCACACCATATCGTTCGAGACGATCAAGAACCTGCTTTAATTATTGCCAATGGGGCTGCTTGTAGTCAAGAATTGTTAGGTCAACTTTTGGAATGGTCTCCCTTTGTCGTTGTTTTAGATTCGGCTATTGAACGTGTGCTTGAATTAGAAATCAAAGTAGATGTTTTATTAGGTGATTTTGACAGAGGTTTTGATGCAAATTATTACAAAGAAATTCAATATCCGTTAGAAATAATTCATACCCCAAACCAAGATAAAACCGATTTGGAAAAAGCGTTTGAATTTTTAATTGAACGCAATTTCCCGGCAGTAAATGTTGTTTGGGCAACCGGTAAAAGAGCTGATCATACCATCACAAACATTACTTCAATTGCTAAATTCAGAAATCAATTGAAAATTGTTTTGTTTGACGACCATTCAAAAATTCATTTATTAACTCAAAAGTTTCAAAAATGGTATCCTAAAAACACCGTTATTTCCTTAATTCCAATTGGTGCTGTTCATGGTATTCATTCTGTAAACTTATTTTATCCTTTACAAAACGATTCACTCACTATTGGCTATCGAACAGGAAGCAGCAATCATGTGGCTGAGGACGGGCTTATCACAATTGAACACAGCGAAGGTGATTTATTATTGATGGAATGTTGGGATTAAAATCTTATATTTAATTAAAAAGTTGTAGCTTTAGTTTATATTCCATCGAAATTTTGAAAAATCAACCCAACATAGAAAAATCAACTTTACATCCACGCAATAATCATCGTTCTCGCTATGATTTTGAAACATTGTACCTAAAGTCACCGGAATTAAAACCGTTTGTTTTCATTAATGAACACGAAATTGAAACGATTGATTTCAGTAATCCTGAAGCAGTAAAATCATTAAATAAAGCTCTTTTAAAAACCTATTATGGCATTTTAGATTGGAATTTACCTACAGATTATTTATGCCCACCCATACCAGGAAGAGCAGATTACATTCATTACATCGCTGATTTATTAGCAGAAGTTAATGATGGAATTATACCAACCGGAAATGAAATAATGGGATTAGATATTGGTGTTGGTGCCAATTGTATTTACCCAATTTTAGGAAATGCTATTTATGATTGGAGTTTTGTGGCCACCGATATCAATTCGTCCGCTATTGAAAACTGTGTGGATATCATTGAAAAAAATCCACATTTAAACGAGGTTATCAGCCTACAGCAGCAACTGAATTCGCGTTTTATTTTTAAAGACATCATTCAGCCTGAAGATAAGTTTGCTTTTACCATTTGTAATCCGCCTTTTCATGCCTCTAAAGAAGAAGCTGACAAAAGTTCGAGTCGCAAAGTATCGAATTTAACCCAACAAAAAACTACGAATCCTATTTTGAACTTTGGCGGACAAAACAACGAACTTTGGTGTGACGGTGGAGAGCTTTCCTTCATTACACAAATGATTTTTGAAAGTGTAAAATACCCAAAACAATGTTACTGGTTTACAACGCTAGTTTCTAAAAAAGATCATTTAAAAAGTATCTATAAAACACTCAACAATGTGGGTGCTGCAACTATCAAAACCATAGAAATGACGCAAGGTCAAAAAATAAGTCGCTTAGTAGCTTGGACATTTTTGAGCGAAAAACAACGGAAAGACTGGAAGTTTTAATCAAAAATCAAAACGAATTATACTTTTTATAACTTAGCAACTTAGAACCACAGCAACTCAGTCCCTCAAAAATGAAATTTCAAGTCGTATCAGAATATAAACCAACAGGCGATCAACCTCAAGCAATTGAAAAATTAGCTACAGGAATTATCAATGGCGAGAAATATCAAACTTTATTAGGTGTTACAGGTTCGGGAAAGACATTTACAGTAGCCAATGTGATTGAAAAAGTAGAAAAACCAACGCTTGTTTTAGCTCATAACAAAACTTTGGCTGCTCAATTATATTCTGAATTCAAGCAGTTTTTTCCTGAAAATTCGGTTCAATACTTTGTTTCTTATTATGATTATTATCAACCCGAAGCCTATATTCCGGTCACGGGAACCTATATTGAAAAAGATTTATCCATTAATGATGAATTAGAAAAATTACGACTCAGTACTACTTCTGCTCTACTTTCAGGCCGAAGAGATGTGCTGGTTGTAGCTTCCGTTTCGTGTTTGTACGGTATTGGAAATCCGGTAGAATTTCAAAAAAATGTGATTTCAATTGACCAAGGTCAAATTATTTCACGTACAAAATTATTACATCGTTTGGTGCAGAGTTTATACTCTCGTACCGAAGTTGAATTCACAGCAGGAACATTTCGAATCAAGGGAGATACCGTCGAGATTTTTCCGAGTTATGCAGACGATCCCTTTCGCGTTCACTTTTTTGGCGATGAAATAGAAGAAATAGAAGCCTTTGATGTCAAAACGTCCAAAGTAATTGAACGCTATACCAAATTAAATATATATCCCGCCAATATGTTTGTGACTTCACCCGATGTGTTGCAAGCAGCTATTTGGGAAATCCAACAAGATTTAGTCAAACAAGTTGATTATTTCAAAGAAATAGGCAAACATTTAGAAGCCAAACGCTTGGAAGAACGCACCAATTTCGATTTAGAAATGATTCGCGAATTAGGCTATTGTTCCGGTATCGAAAATTATTCCCGTTATTTAGATGGTCGTCAACCGGGAACTCGTCCTTTCTGTTTATTAGACTATTTTCCGGATGATTTTTTAATGGTTGTGGATGAAAGTCACGTGACCATTTCACAAGTTCATGCCATGTATGGCGGTGACCGAAGCAGAAAAGAAAATTTAGTAGAGTATGGTTTCCGTTTACCTGCAGCGATGGATAATCGTCCCTTGAAATTTGAAGAATTTGAAAGTCTTCAAAACCAAGTCATTTATGTTTCTGCCACTCCGGCTGATTACGAATTACAAAAAAGTGAAGGCATCTATGTTGAACAAGTGATTCGTCCCACCGGATTACTGGATCCTATCATTGAAATACGTCCCAGTTTAAATCAAATTGACGATTTAATAGAAGAGATTCAACTCCGTTGCGAAGCGGATGAACGCGTGTTAGTTACTACTTTAACCAAACGAATGGCGGAAGAATTAACCAAATATTTAACGAAAGTTTCTATTCGTTGTCGCTATATTCATTCCGATGTTGATACCCTCGAACGGGTGGAAATCATGCAAGATTTACGAAAAGGTTTGTTTGATGTACTCGTTGGAGTAAATTTATTACGAGAAGGATTGGATTTACCCGAAGTTTCGCTTGTTGCCATTTTAGATGCCGATAAAGAAGGTTTTCTTAGAAGCCATCGCTCATTGACTCAAACGGTTGGTCGGGCTGCTCGAAATGTAAATGGAAAAGCCATAATGTATGCGGATAAAATTACCAACAGTATGCAAAAAACAATTGACGAAACCAATTATCGTCGGGAGAAACAAATTGCTTACAATACACTACATGGTTTATCACCAAAAGCTTTGAATAAAAGTTTAGGAAATGTTCTAAGTGGAAATTCTGTCTCGACACAATATTATGAAGATAAAATTCTCAAAGCCGCCGAACCGGAAAGTTTGTATCTCACTAAACCTGAAATTGAAAAGAAAATTCGCGACATGCGAAAAATGATGGAAAAAGCGGCTAAAGAGCTTAATTTTATTGATGCTGCAAAGTTTCGGGATGAGATTAAAAGTTTGCAGGAGAAAATATAAATCCATGATTACTTTAGAAATACATTACAGAAAACTAGAAAACATGTATCATTTAGGTCCGATTAACCGAGAATTATACAAAGGTGTTCAACTAACTGTCAGTCATGAACGAGCAGAAATAATCCAACCCATCGAATCCAAATTCTTTCATGCAGGTCAGTCGTTGCATGGTTCAGTTTATTTTAAATTATTAGACGATGCAGCTTATTTTGCAGTGCAATCTACTATTCAAGATTTTTTTATATTAACAACAACGTTTAACATACAATTACTTAGGCCGGTAACATCAGGCACTGTCAAAGCTGTTGGAAATCTAACCTTTAAATCAAAAAATCTATTCATTGCCGATGCAATTTTATATGACGAAAAAAACCGGGAAGTCGCCAGAGGAAGCGGTACTTTCATAAAAAGTCAACATCTTCTAAGTGAAAAAATGGGGTATCTCTAAAAAAAAACGCACTCGTTTGAGTGCATTTTCATTACAATACTAAACAAATTTAACCAATTTCAATCATTCGTTTTGGTTTTGGTAAAGCTTCTTCTCGTTTGGGAAGAGCGATGTGAAGCACACCATTTTCATACGTTGCATTGATATCGTATTCGTTGACAATTTCAGGTAAAGTAAAAGAACGTTTGAAAGAAGAATAGCTAAACTCTTTGCGAGTATATTTTCCTTCTTTGTCTTTTTCCTCATTTTCAGTACTTGCTTCAGAAGAAATAGTCAATACATTGTCATCCAATTCAATGTTGAAATCTTCTTTTTTCTTTCCTGGAGCTGCTAATTCAACTACAAACGTAGTATCAGTTTCTTTGATGTTCACAGCAGGAACATTCACATTAAAGCGTTCCATTCCACCCATCCAATCAGGTTTTAAAAATTCATCAATTAATGATGGGAACGCAAAACGATTGTTTGTTTTTACAAGTGTCATAATTGTATAATTTTAAAATTAAACCTTTTTAATACAATTATAATTTGACAAAATATATACCAAAGTTAATATTCCGTCATCATGACATTTTTTCAATACAAAAACAGTCAGTTTTTCAGTTAAAACAATTGACTGTTAATTCATTAACTGACTTTTTTACAGTTAACCAATTCGCCTAATTATGTTGCTCTTTAAAAATTCCAAGCAACAAATCCGGATCAATCATACGATTTAGTGATTTATCCATTTCTCCTAAAACCCGTTTAATGGCAAAAGGATTGAGTCCTAATTTTAACCCCAATTGGTACATAAATTCATGTTCGCGTTCGTGATGAAGATTATCACAATGAGTCAATAAAGCTAATCTGTAGAAATGTTCAATTCTTTTAAACTCTGATTTAAAAACCAATAATTCATTTGGTAAAGAAAATAATTCTTCAAAATCTGATTCCTTAACATTTAATTCTTCCGCTACTAATTTGATAAATTCTAATTCACGTTCGTGCAATTGTCCGTCCACTTTTGACAATTCAATCATATCACCTAATAAACTTAATTTTTCCTTATACGTAATCATAAAACCATATTTTTGGCTAATTTAGTTTTTCCATTTAATTATTCAAATAATGAAAGTACTTTTCTCTATCCTACTTGTTTTTGCCCTTTTAATCTTTGTAAGCGAAAAGGTGTTTGGGCAACAGCGATATTCAACCTTTGAAATAAATGCACCTCAACTCAAGACAACCAAAAAAATTTGGGTTTATCTCCCATTGGATTATGAAAAATCGACAAAAAAATATCCTGTCATTTATATGCATGATGCTCAGAATTTGTTTGATGCCAAAACTTCGTATGCCGGTGAATGGGGAGTAGATGAAACGTCAGATAGTCTAAAAGTTAATGCAATAATTGTTGGAATTGAACATGGTAATGACAAACGGATGGACGAATTAACCCCTTTTAAAAATGAAAAATACGGAGGAGGAAAGGCTGATTTGTATTTAGATTTTATTGCTTTCACTTTAAAACCTCATATCGATTCGATTTACAGAACTAAATCGAAGGCAAAAAACACAATTATTTTTGGTAGTTCATTGGGCGGTTTGGTTTCATTTTATGCTGTTTTAAAATATTCGGAAGTATTTGGAAAAGCGGGTGTTTTTTCCCCTTCCTTCTGGTTTTCAAATGAAATTTACGATTATGCCAAAAATGCCAAAAAATCAAAAGCCAAACTCTATTTTTTGTGTGGCGATAGCGAAAGTGAAGACATGGTTTCCGATATGGAACATATGACTAAAATAATGGCTGAAAATCGATGCGATTGTTTACATTTAACCAAACAAGTTGTCGTTAAAGGTGGACGACACAATGAAAAGATGTGGAGTGAACAGTTTGGAAAAGCGGTTTTGTGGTTATTGAAATAATTTAAAGGTTGCGAATTTCGGTCATGGGTTTTAAGAGATTAAATGTTTGAAATGCTATTTACTTCGTACATTTGCACAAAATTTAAAACTTCAGCAACTCAATAACTCATAAAATGAACAACAACGATATCTTCAAAAAACTCCGTGTCGCTTTACAACTTCGTGATGACCAAATCGTGGAAATTTTACAATTGGTAGATTTTAGAATTTCAAAAACAGAATTAGGGGCATTTTTCCGTAACGAAGATCATCCAAATTTTGTAGAATGTGGCGATCAGGTATTGCGTAACTTTTTAAACGGTTTAGTGATTCATTTACGTGGAACAAAAGAGAATCCGAAAAATCCAATAGAAGTGATTAAAAGTCATAAAGCCGAAAACGGTGAGAAGAATATTGAAGAAAAAGGTAAGAAACATGAGGAAAGAAAGCCCTTTGTGAAGTCGACTTCTAATCAAAAAGCACCTTTTAAGAAAAAACCGACTTCAAACCCAAAATTTCAAGAGAAAAAACCGGAAAAGAAAATTGAAATCGTGGAAAAAGTGAAATATAAAAACGGGAAGAAATAGTTATGATTCCGCATTTCAACCATTTTGAAATTATTCTTTATGTAAAAGACCAACAAAAAAGTACTGCTTTTTATGCAACTCTTTTCAGAAAAGAACCTGATTTAAATGTTCCCGGAATGACAGAATTTATACTTAATGACTTTTGTAAGTTAGGTTTGATGCCTACTGAAGGAATTGCAAAAATCATAACTCCAAAACTACCACATCCAAGTCTAGGGGATGGCATTCCGAGATGTGAATTGTATTTTATGGTCGAAAACATTCAAAATGAATTTGAACATGTCATCAAAATGAATGTACCACTCATTAGTACTATTGAAGAACGAAATTGGGGTGACCTTGCCTTCTATTTTTCCGATTTAGATGGTCATGTAATTGCCATGGCAGAAAAAAATAAATAAAAAATCCCGAGCTTTCACTCGGGATTTTTGTATATAAAACTTTACTATTTATCCTAAAGCTACTTTTACTTGATCGGCAGCTTCCTGAAATTGGACTGCCGATAAAATTGGCATTCCGGAATTATCAATTAATTCTTTTGCAATCTCTGCATTAGTTCCTTGTAAACGCACAATGATTGGCACTTTAATTGCGTCTCCCATATTTTTATAAGCATCTACAACACCTTGTGCAACACGATCACAACGAACAATTCCTCCAAAAATATTGATTAAAATTGCTTTAACATTCGGATCTTTTAAAATGATTCTGAAAGCTAATTCAACTCTTTTTGCATCAGCAGTTCCACCTACATCCAAAAAGTTTGCCGGTTCATATCCCGCATATTTAATTAAATCCATCGTTGCCATTGCAAGTCCGGCACCATTTACCATACAACCAACTGTACCGTCAAGGTCAACATAATTCAAACCGGCAGCTTTAGCCTCCACTTCAATTGGATTTTCCTCACGGATATCACGCATATCAGCAATTTTTGCTTGTCTGTATAATGCGTTATCGTCAATATTTACTTTGGCATCTACAGCCATGATTTTGTTATCAGACGTTTTTAAAACCGGATTGATTTCAAACATTGAAGCATCTGAACCTATGTATGCATTATATAACGATTGAACAAACTGAACCATTTCTTTAAATGCAGTTCCGGAAAGGCCTAAATTAAATGCAATTCTTCTAGCTTGAAAAGCTTGTAATCCAACAGTTGGATCAATTTCTTCCGTAAAAATTAAATGTGGTGTGTGTTCGGCCACTTCCTCAATATCCATTCCACCTTCAGTAGAATACATTATCATATTACGACCTCGTCCTCTATTTAATAAGACCGACATATAAAACTCTGAAGTTTCACTTTCCCCGGGATAATAAACATCCTCAGCCACTAAAACTTTATGTACTTTTTTTCCTTCCGGTGGTGTTTGAGGCGTAATTAATTGCATTCCGATAATTTGTTCTGCCAACTCTTCCACTTGTTGCAAGTTTTTAGCCAACTTCACTCCGCCGCCTTTACCGCGTCCACCAGCATGAACTTGGGCTTTAATCACGTGCCAACCCGTTCCGGTTTCTGCAGTTAATTGTTTCGCTGCTGCAACGGCCTCGACCGGACTGTTTGCAACGATTCCACGTTGAATTCGTACGCCATAACTGGCCAAAATTTCTTTTCCTTGATATTCGTGTATATTCATAATAGAAATGCGTTTGTCTGTTAAAAAAGTGCAACAAAAATAACAAACTAAATCTGAAAAGTTGCTACATTTTGAATTTTATTGAATACAAAAATGCCAAATTACTATATATGGAAAATGTATAAAATTCAAAACAATTCTTTAATTGTTACAAATATAACATATTGTTATTATTTGTTATTGATTTGCTATTTCTTGTAATATCAATTTCACCACAATACCTTTGCTAAAAAAATAAAATGAATAGCTCGGAATTAGTTGGATTAGCAGATGAATTTGGAAGTCCACTTTATGTTTATGACGCTACCAAAATTGAGTCACAATATAGACGGTTAGCAAATGCCTTTTCAAAAGTGGAACGGCTTCAAATCAATTATGCAGCAAAAGCATTGTCTAATATATCCATCTTAAAACTGTTTCACAAAATGGGTGCCGGTCTAGATACTGTTTCCATTCAGGAGGTTCAGCTAGGCTTAGCTGCCGGATTTAAACCCGCACAAATCATTTTTACACCAAATGGTGTTTCAATGGATGAGATTGAAGAAGTAGCGGCTTTAGGAGTTCAAATTAATATTGATAATTTATCTATTTTAGAGCAATTTGGAACCAAACACCCATCTATTCCGGTTTGTATTCGAATTAATCCGCACGTGATGGCTGGCGGAAACACAAATATTTCTGTTGGTCATATAGACAGTAAATTTGGTATTTCTATACATCAGTTGCCACATCTATTACGAATAATTGAAAACACACATATGCATATCAATGGTATTCATATGCATACCGGTTCTGATATTTTAGATATTGAAGTGTTTCTCTATGCTGCCGAAATTTTATTTGAAACGGCAAAACATTTCAAAACATTAGATTTTATTGATTTCGGAAGTGGTTTTAAAGTGCCTTATAAAAAAGACGATATTGAAACCAATGTGGAAGAATTGGGTAAAAAACTATCCAAACGATTCAATCAATTTGAAAAAGAATATGGTCGTCCTTTAACTTTAGCTTTCGAGCCCGGAAAATTTTTAGTGAGTGAAGCCGGTTTTTTTCTTGCTAAAGTAAATGTCGTAAAACAAACAACATCAACAGTATTTGCCGGAATTGACAGCGGCTTTAATCATTTAATAAGACCGATGTTGTATGGCTCTTATCATCATATTGAAAACATTTCCAATCCAAAAGGGAAAGAACGATTTTATTCAGTAGTAGGCTATATTTGCGAAACCGACACGTTTGCCAATAACCGAAGAATTGCGGAAATTAAAGAAGGTGATATTTTGTGTTTTAGAAATGCAGGAGCCTATTGTTTTTCGATGTCCTCTAATTACAATTCCCGATTTAAACCCGCAGAAGTTTTGTGGTATGATGGAAAAGGACATTTGATTCGTGAACGTGAAACATTTGTAGATTTAGTCCGTGGCCAAATAGAAATAAAATTATAATAATTTAACTAACTCAACCCTGAAAGAGTCGGAATTTATTTTCCGGCTTTTTTATTTAAATGCATTTAATACCAAATTAACACATCCAATCCTTTGTTTTTTTATATTTGAATCCAATTAAAAAAAGAATTACATGGACAGAAGAAAATTTTTCAGAAACGGCACCCTTTTTACGATAGGGTCTGCTATTTTGAATCCATTTGAATCTATAGCACAGCATCCTGATATTTCTGCTACTATTAAAGGTAAGAAAACCAAAAACATTATTGTATTAGTCAGTGACGGAATGAGTTCAGGTACGTTGAACATGGCTGATCTTTACTTAAATAGAAAAACCGGTAAAGGATCTAATTGGTTAAATTTATATCGAGAAAATAAAGTAAATAGAGCGTTGATGGACATGGCCTCAGCTTCTTCTATAGTGACTGATTCTGCTGCTGCAAGCTCTTCTTGGGGAAGTGGTTTCCGTGTGAAAAACGGATCCTTAAATATTGGAGTGAACGGTGAAGAATATATACCAATTTGGCAAAAATTTAAAAAAGCAGGAAAAATGGCGGGATGTGTCACCACTGTTCCAATTACTCACGCAACGCCTGCCGGATTTTGTGTGAACAGTAAAAGTAGAAACAGTCAACCGGAAATTGCTGAAAGTTATCTGAAAATAAAATTTGATGTGTTAATGGGTGGTGGTTTACAATATTTTGATAGTTCCTTACGAAGTGATAAAAAAGATGTTTTTGCGGCTTATGAATCAAATGGCTATCAAGTGGTTAAAACCCGTAATGAAATGTTAGCAACAGCTAACGACAAACCTATTTTAGGTGTTTTTTATGAAGATGGACTTCCTTATTCCATTGATAGAGAAAATGTTAAGGATTTAAGCAATGCTGTTCCAACGCTAGCTGAAATGACTCAAAAAGCTATTGACCGGATGAAAAATCATAAAGAAGGTTTTGTTTTACAAGTTGAAGGAGGAAAAGTAGATTGGGCAGCTCACGCCAATGATATTGCCGGATTATTATATGACCAAGTTGCCTTTGATGAAGCCATAAAAGTAGCTATTGATTTTGCAGAAAAAGACGGCAATACCTTAGTTATCATCACATCAGACCATGGCAATGCCAATCCCGGAATTATTTATGGTAGCACTTCAAACGACCATTTTGACAGTATTCAATATTTTAAACACACCAATGAATGGATTTTAAATGGTTTTAATCCAAATTCTACTCTTTCTCAAATAAAAGAAAGAATTGAATTTGCTAACGGTTTTGCATTAAATGATGAGGAAGCAAAAACTATTTTAAGCTATTATGAAGGATTGAAAAAAGAGGATAGCGGTTTGTATAATTACAAAAATCTTCCTTATAAAGCTTTTGCTGAAATGCAAAAATCACGAACATCCGTTGGTTGGATTAGCATGGACCACTCGGCAGACTATACAGAATTAGCCATGTTTGGTCCGGGAAGTGAAAACTTAAAACCATTTATCAAAAATACCGATTTACACTATTTCATGCTGAATGCAGCCGAAGTGGAGAATAAATTTTAAGGTTAAATTAATTCATAAAAAAAAGACACAAATCATAAGGTTTGTGTCTTTTTATATTTTAATCGTCCTGTAATTTTCGACGTTCGCGTTCTTTTTTTATTAACATCAATTCGCGACTGGTTTGTCCGGCAACGGAAGTATTTTCTTCTGCTCTTCGAATTAAGTAGGGCATCACATCTCGAACCGGTCCAAATGGTAAATATTTTGCAACATTGTAACCATTTGCCGCTAAATTATAACTGATATTGTCACTCATTCCATATAATTGACCAAACCAAATTCTGTTATCATTGTTTGACAGCCCTTTTTCTGCCATCAGTTGCATCAATTTATAGGAACTCAACTCGTTGTGTGTACCTGCAAAAACAGCCATCTGATTGATATTATCTAGCATGTAAGCCACAGTGTCATCATACATTTTATCTGATTCTTCTTTAGTAGCACAGATTGGGGTTTTATATCCTTTTTCCTCCGCACGCTGATTCTCTTTTTCCATATAAGCCCCACGAACCAATTTCATTCCGATATAAAAACCTTCCCGTTTTGCTTGTTCATGTAATTTTTTAAGAAAGTCAAGTCTATCCCATCTATATAATTGAATAGTATTAAAAATGATTGCCTTTTCTTTATTATATTTTTGCATCATTTTAGTAACCAATTCATCAGCTGCGTCTTGCATCCAACTTTCTTCTGCATCAATTAATAAAGCAACATCCTTTTCAAAGGCCAATTTACAAACGGCTTCATAACGAGCAACGACTCTATCCCATTCTTGATGTTCTTCAAAATTGAGTGGGTCTTTATTTCCTACTTTAGTATAAAGGTCAAGTCGTCCAAACCCGGTTGGTTTAAAAACTGCAAACGGAATTGCATCATTAAGTTTTGCAAATTCTATGATTTTCAGTGTTTTTTTCATAGCTGCATCAAATTGATGCTCATCTTCTTTACCTTCCACAGAATAATCTAATACCGAACAAACGCCTTTGGTGAACATTTTTTTCATGACCGGCATACAGTCATCTTCACTGACACCACCACAAAAATGATCAAAAACAGAAGCCCTGATTAAGCCTTCCACCGGTAAGTGTGCCTTTAAAGCAAAATTTGTCACTGCTGTTCCGATACGCACTAACGGCTCGTTGTCAATGAGTTTGAATAAAAAATAAGCTCTATCTAATTCAGAATCACTTTTAAGAGAAAAAGCAACTTGGGTATTGTCGAAGATTTTGTCCATCATTTATTGAAAATAATTCAGCAAAGATAAGGACTGTTTGAGAATTTTATGTTTTTTTTGATTTAATTTGTACAAATAATTATAATTCGATAATATTGAACTAATACGTTTGCTAACTACTTTTATTACTATGCAAAAAATACAAGCCACTGGTTATTCAATCAATTTCAATCAAAATGGGTATGTTTTTCTAAATGCTTATTTAGAAGAAAAAAAATATTCTAAACTTTTTGTATTAGTTGATTCTAATACTTATGTAAATTGTTTACCCAATTTTTTAGCTCATATAGCAACGGATTTAGAAATTGAAGTAATCGAAATTGAAGCAGGAGAAAGTCATAAAACCATCGATACGTGCGTTCAATTATGGCATTCTTTGACCGAATTAGGTGGAGATAGAAAATCACTGCTTTTTAATTTAGGTGGTGGCGTAATTTCAGATATTGGTGGTTTTATTGCTTCTACATTTAAAAGAGGAATCGATTTTATTAATATACCAACCACTTTATTAGCAATGGTTGATGCCTCTATCGGAGGAAAAAATGGCGTAGATTTAGCTAATTTAAAAAATCAAATTGGCGTTATAAATTCGCCTAAAGCTGTATTGATAGATTCAACTTATTTAGAGACATTACCTCAAAACGAAATGCGTTCCGGATTGGCAGAAATGTTAAAACACGGACTCATTTTTGACAAACCCTATTGGGAGAAATTTTTAAATTTAAACGATTTCACAATCGAAGATTTAGATGACTTAATTTACCATTCTGTTGTAATCAAAAACGCTATCGTAAGTAAGGATCCAACGGAAAACGGAATACGAAAAGCCTTGAATTTCGGGCATACTTTGGGTCATGCCATTGAAAGTTATTTTTTGGAAAGTTCAACAAAAAAGACTCTTCTACACGGTGAAGCAATTGCTGCGGGAATGATTTTAGAAAGTTATTTATCAATGCAAAAAGAGTTAATTTCAAGAGAAGAATACAGTCAAATTAAATCGGGTATTCAAGCTATTTTTGAGCCTATCGATTTTGAAGAAAATGACTTACAACCCATCATGGATTTATTGATACATGACAAAAAAAATGAATATGGAAAAATTCAATTTGCCTTATTAGACGGAATTGGAAAAATAAAAATTAATCAATATACTGAAAATGAGTGGATTATTAATGCTTTTGAAGATTATAAATGTTAACTATTTTTTTAAGTAAAGGTTTGTATTTCGCTAATAATATTTTTTACATTTGCCTTAATGAAAAATAGTCAAAATAAAAATGTGTTTCTTCTAGATACTTACTGTATTAATAGGGCTTTCCAACGATTTTTAAAAAATTCTTTGAATAGAAAAAACACTTTAAGTTTAGACACATCAGATTGTAATTCCCTTTTTCATG
>NZ_PNJW01000040.1 GCF_013822155.1 Flavobacterium sp. | reverse complement strand
TTGTCATCATCCTTATTAAAATCTCTTGAAAATCTATCAGAATCTAATAATATTTTAAAAATGACAAGTAATCTTTTTTCAAATTCCTCTCTTGGTATGTTGATAATTAGTTCACCATTTTCATTGTCAAAATCTATCCCTGATAATTGGCGGGCTTCTTCATAGTTATAAAATCTTTCAAGATTTGTTATCTCAAAATCAGAAATATCAAGTTTAATTCCTTCCTCTTTTTCAAGAACTTCTTGTCCTTCGAGAAACAAATTATATGCTTTTAAGGGTTTCAAAATTTTAGCTCTACTTTCATTTAGTACATCACAAATATCTTCAATATTTAAACCGTCTTCATAATACATTTCAGCAACAAAAGCATATTGATTGCCTGTTTTCCATTTTTCAAGAGTGTTACCCTGATGCCTTTCATATATTATTGGATTTGCTAGAAGTCGATTTGGAGCAATATAACATCTAAGCTTTCTGTCAACTGGAAAACTATTTTTTAAAATATTCTGTAATAAAGTATTTGCTTTTGCATTTGATAGATATTTTTTTGGTTCATGTAATAATTTTAATGCCGCAGTTCTTCTATTTCCTTCAAGTACAACCTTCTTATTGTTTTCAATACAGATTATAGGTTCTTCTCCAACAAAATAACCTTCTTCTGAAATTTTTTTTGCTAATTCATAAACTTTTTCATTCTCAATAAGGAATTTCATTATTTGAGTTTGGTTTAACGGTACTCCTCTATATTTAATTCTTGGGTTGTTTAAGTCCAAACTTAAAGAATTCAATGTGTATTCAAATGTTTCCCAAGTAGAGTAGTCTATATACATAATTTTTATCTTATTATTTAGTATTTCAAAATTACAGTCAATTGATAGATATCATCAAATATATACAACTTTTTCGTTCATTTCAAAAATTAATCAAGATTTTCTTATTGTTTTTGTTTGCTAATGGTCAGGGGATATTTGCTTTAAAAACTAAATGAATTGATTTATATGTAGAACGTTTGGATCTTCAATGAAAACGTTTGGGTCTTCAAAGGGAAGTGTTTGGTCTTCGAAGGGAAGTGTTTGGTCTTAGAAGCGAAGTGTTTGGTCTTCAAAGGCAGGTGTTTGGTCTTCAAAGCAATCGTTTGTGTCTTCAAAGGGAACGTTTGGGTCTTCAAAGGGAACGTTTGGGTCTTCGAAGCGAACGTTTGGGTCTTCAATGGAAACGTTTGGGTCTTCAAAGGGAACGTTTGGGTCTTCAAAGCAAACGTTTTGGACTTCAATGAAAACGTTTGGGTCTTCAATGGAAACGTTTATAAAAAAAATGATCTAGCGTTGGTTGTTTTTTTCTGAGTTGTTGCTAAGGTGACTTGTGTTGCGAATTCAACTGCCTCAAAACAGCTCCAATTGATTCCCCTGCTCCAACTCCAGCAACCTCTTTTTAGAGGATAATCCACCGGCATAACCCACTAACTCTTGGTTGCTGCCAATGATTCGATGACACGGAACGATAATGGAAATTGCATTCGCACCATTAGCTGAAGCAACTGCCCGAATTGCTTTTGGATTGTTGAGTTGTTTGGATAAACCAAGATAAGTCATTGTTTTGCCATATTCAATTTGTTGAAGTGCTTTCCAAACCGATTGCTGAAAATCAGTACCGACGAACAAAAGAGGCAAATCAAAAACAGTTAGCTTTTTGTTGAAATAAGCCGCTAATTGTTTTTGCGTTTCTGCTAATAGAGCGGTAGGTTGTTCGATAAATTCAGCATTTAATCCCTTTAAAATACGGGTATCTACTTCTTGACGCATTTTGCGGTAACGCCAATCACACAAACACAATTGGTTGTTGAAATCACCCAAAATAAGTTCTCCAACAGGTGATTTATATAGGGTTGTTTTGAGTTGTACATTCATAAATTGAAAATTAGCACTAATCCAAAGATACAATTTTATAACTTTGTTTTTTTGGTCTATTTTTATAATTATGATGAAAACCAACTTTAAATCAGTGGATGACTATTGGAATGCTCAACCGGAGGAAACCTTACTTTCGTTAGTAAACCTGCAACAGACTATTAATGATTTTGTTGCGGATAGTGAATGGTATATCAGCTATCAAATTCCAACGGTTCGGTATCAAGGAAAGCCACTGCTTGCTATTGCGGGGTATCAGCATCATTGCAGTTTGTATGTGATGAGCAAGGCGATTGTTTCTTTACTGGAAAAGGAGCTTGCCGGGTTTGATTATTCGGGTACGACCATTCGTTTTCAGCCTACTCAATCGCTACCAAAAAACTTGATTGAAAAAATCATTGCCTTGCGAAAAGAGGAAATAGCTCTTGTTTTAGAAGCTAAAAGATCTCGTAAAAAAGGCAGTAGTGAAAAATAACCTTATAGTAACTTACTAATCAACGCTTAACACTCTTTTAAAAAACTAATAACGTTAAGTTTCCAAGCAATTATTTTATACTGTTTACCTTTATACTTTCTAAAAATCCTTGCTATGGAAAAGAAAGTTGCCCTTATCACCTTAGTTATCTTAGTGATATCAATGGGTTTATACTATTTTACACAATCGAATGTTTTGGGTGTTGTTTGCTTTTTTATTATTTTGATTGTTTCTATCATCAACAGTATCTTTCTCACCGATTTTATCATTAAAAAGCTAAAGCACATCAAACTTTATGAAGTTGTTTCGACAGATGCCTCACTTGCTTTTATAAATATAGTTATTGCGTTTGTTTCTGTTCAAATTTTAATTTGATTAAATAGGGTGTTTTAGAAATCAATTGAAAAAATAAACCTTTATACTAATACGCCACCAACTCTAACAATTCTTTTTCAAATCGTCCTTTAGCCATGTATTGATCTTCTAGGGCTTTCACAAAAGGTATCGGCGATTCTAAACTGCCTACCCGGCGAACAGGTCCATCTAAATGTTCAAAGCAATTTTCCATAATCATTGCCGAAATATCGCTGGCAATACCACCAAATATTGTGTCTTCTTGAAGAATAATACATTTGTTTGTTTTCTTAACAGAGGCATATATAGCATCGATATCTAAGGGTTGCAGGGTTCTTAAATCCAGTAAATCAGCACTGATTTCAGGATGCTTGGCTAATGTTTCCAATGCCCAATGCACACCGGCACCAAAGGAAATGACGGTAACCTGTGTTCCTTCTTTCAATAAAGCAGCTTTTCCAAACGGAATGGTGTAATAGTCTGTGGGAACTTCTTGATAGATGCTACGATAAAGGCCCTTGTGTTCAAAATACATGACCGGATTCGGGTCGTTAATAGCCGTGTTTAATAGTCCTTTTGCATCATAAGGGAATGCGGGATAGACTACTTTTAATCCGGGGGTTTTGGTGAACCAGGCTTCATTGGTTTGGGAGTGAAACGGTCCTGCTTGAGAACCACCGCCACAAGGCATTCGCACTACTACATCGGCAGATTCCTGCCAACGGTAGTGTACTTTTGCTAAATAATTTACAATTGGATTAAACCCCGTGGAAACAAAATCAGCAAACTGCATCTCGACAATGGCTTTATAACCGTTGATGGACAAGCCCATTCCGGCCGAAACAACAGCACTTTCGCAGATAGGTGTGTTGCGAACACGTTCTTTTCCAAAGAGATTCACAAAACCATCGGTCACTTTAAATGCTCCACCATATTCGGCAATATCCTGCCCCATTAAAACTAAGTTTGAATGGCGTTCCATGGATTGTTTTAAACTTTGTGTTATGGCATCAATCACCCGAATGTTCTCAACTTTATCATCGTGTTTAAATTCCTCAAAATCATAGGGTTTATATACATCATTTAATTCTTCACTCAAATCAGCAATAATATCCGGTTCGTCAAAAGCAATGTGGATATTTTCATCTATTTCCTGTTTGTAAGCAGTATGGATTGCTTCATCATAAGCAATGGTTAGCAAACCGATTTCCTTTAAATACTCACGGTAATTGTCTATTGGATCTTTTTGAGCCCACTCATCCATCAAATCCTGCGGAACATATTTTGTTCCACTCGCCTCTTCATGCCCACGCATTCTGAAGGTTTGAAACTCCAACAAAACAGGTCGTGGATTTTCTCGCAACGACGTTGCTAAATCAGCAACTTTAGTATAAACTTCTAAAATATTATTCCCGTCTATAATATGGCTTTCCATGCCGTAGCCAATTCCTTTGTCTGCTAAATTGGTACAACGATATTGTTCGTTGGTAGGTGTCGAAAGACCGTAGCCATTATTTTCTATCACAAACAAAACCGGTAAATCCCATACAGCAGCTATATTTAAAGCTTCATGAAAATCCCCTTCGCTGGTTGCTCCTTCTCCTGTAAATACAGCAGTTATTTTTCCGTTTTTCTTTAACTTATTGGCCAAAGCAATACCATCGGCAACGCCTAATTGCGGGCCTAAATGCGATATCATCCCAATGATTTTGAACTCTTGTGTTCCAAAATGAAAGGATCGGTCTCTTCCTTTGGTGAAACCGCTTTTCTTGCCTTGCCATTGGGCAAATAAACGATTTAAAGGTATATCTCTGGTGGTAAAAACACCTAAATTTCGGTGCATCGGAAGAATATATTCCTCTTTATCCATAGCAGCTGTAATTCCAACTGATATGGCTTCCTGACCAATGCCGGAGAACCATTTGGAAACTTTACCCTGACGAAGTAAAATAAGCATTTTTTCTTCTATCAATCGGGGCTTGAGTAAACGGGTATATAAATCGAGAAGTGTAGAATCAGAAAGATTTTTTCTATCGAAAATCATAGTATAGCTGTTTTAAACGCTCCCAAAAGTACAAAAAATAACAAATTGTAATTGAATTGTTATACTTTTTTAAATGTAGTTTTTTCAACTGTTCATAACTTTCAATTTTGCAGATAGAAATATTTATTTACATTTGTATTTACAAGCATTCAACTCACTTTGAGTTATTAACAAATAATCATTTAGTATGCAAAAAATTCCTAGTGTTGACTTGCGTGATTTCCTATCGGATGACCCGGTACGCAAACAAAAATTTGTAAATGAAATCGGAAAAGCTTATTCAGACATAGGGTTTGTTGCCCTCAAAGGTCATTTTTTAGATGACCGCTTGGTGGGCGAATTATACAGTGAAGTGCGTAATTTTTTCTCCCTTCCTGTAGAAACAAAATTGAAGTATGAAATTCCGGGAATTGGTGGGCAACGCGGCTATGTTTCGTTTGGAAAAGAACACGCTAAAGGACGTTCTGCCGGTGATTTAAAAGAATTTTGGCACTTTGGTCAATATGTGGAGAAAGATTCCAAGTATGCGGATGAATATCCTGATAACGTAGAAGTAGCTGAATTACCAAAATTCAATTCAACCGGAAAAGAAGCGTATCAAATGCTTGAAAAAACGGGTATTTATGTGTTGAGAGCTTTGGCCTTATATTTAGGATTAGATGAGTTTTATTTTGATAATTACATCAAAGAAGGCAATAGCATATTACGACCAATTCATTATCCTCCAATTACGGATGAGCCTAAAGATGCTGTTCGTGCTGCTGCTCATGGAGACATCAACCTGATTACCCTTTTGATGGGAGCTCAGGGAAAAGGATTGCAGGTTCAAAACCACAACGGAGAATGGATTGATGCCATGGCTGAACCGGATGAATTGATGATTAATGTAGGCGACATGTTGTCTAGACACACGAATAATAAATTAAAATCAACCATTCATCAAGTAGTGAATCCACCGAGGGAATTATGGGGAAATTCAAGGTATTCTATTCCTTTTTTCATGCATCCGGTAAGTGACATGCGATTAGACGTGTTAGAAAACTGTATTGATGAAAAAAATCCAAAATTATACGACGATATTTCAGCCGGAGAATTCCTGCATGAACGATTGGTTGATTTGGGATTGATTAAGAAGTAATTTTCATTATAGATAAATAACCAAATTCCATTTATTTGGGGTTTGGTTTTTTATTAAACACTATATTAGTATATGCCATATTGGAACGCGGATTTTACAGATTCAAACCATTAAAAAAATAACTATATGCACTTATTACACCAAGAATTGACAGCACTCATTTTGAAAACATTTTATGAAGTATATAACGAATTGGGATACGGATTTTTAGAAAAAGTATACCAAAATGCTTTATTTTTAGAATTAAAAGAAAAAGGATTAAATGTTGTTCCAAATAGAAAGATTAATGTTTTTTATAAAGGAATTAATGTTGGAGATTATTATTCCGACTTAATGGTTAATGACACTGTTATATTAGAATTAAAAGCAGCAGAATATGTAGTTGAAGAATTTGAAACACAATTATTAAATTATTTAAAAGCAACAGACTGCGAAGTTGGTTTATTACTTAATTTCGGTAAGAAGCCTGAATTCAGGAGGAAAATATTTGAAAACAAAAGAAAGATAAGAAAAAATCCTTCTTAATCTGCTTCTTGCGAAGCAAATCCGTCAACATCAGCGTTTCGCATAGCGAATCTGTAAAATCCGCGTTCTAAATAAATAACATCATGCACGATTTAAGCGAACAATTAAAAAAACTCTTCCCTGACCACCAACCTTCGAATGAACCGGAGCAGGTAGATGAAACTCCACACGAATTATATGTTCAGAAAGAACCAATGATTTGTAAATTTGAAAAGCGAAAAGGAAAACCAACCACTATTATTTCAGGTTATGAAGGCACAGAGGAAGATTTTAAAATTTTGTCTAAAGAAATTAAGAGTAAATTAGCCGTTGGCGGTAGCTTCAAAGATGATGAAATAATCATTCAAGGCGATTACCGTGATAAAATAATGAAAATACTCCAAGAGAAAGGATTTAAAACCAAACGAGTTGGAGGATAGTTTTTTTGTTTAATGTTGTTCACTTAAACTCTTAAACAATTTAAACTTTTAAACCCTTTAAACTATTTAAACAAACTATGATACAATCTTCAGAATTAATTCTAAACCCCGATGGTAGTGTTTACCACATTAATTTAAAACCGGGTCAAATTGCCAACGACATTATATTTGTTGGCGATCAAAACAGAGTTGAAAAAATCACAAAACATTTTGACACTATCGAATTTTCAACTCAAAAAAGAGAATTCAAAACGCAAACCGGTACCTATAAAGGCAAACGATTAACAGTTATGTCAACGGGAATTGGTCCTGACAATATAGACATCGTAATGAATGAATTAGACGCACTGGTCAATATCGATTTGGAAACGCGAACTGTAAAAGAAAAATTAACTTCTTTAAATATCATCCGTTTTGGAACTTCGGGCTCTTTACAAGCCTCTATCCCTGTGGATAGTATTGTGATGAGTCAGTATGGATTAGGGTTAGACAATATGCTTCGCTCCTATTTAATAGATTCTATTGCTGAAAAAGAGATGGAAGATGCGTTTATTGCTCAAACGAATTGGGATTTAAAAAAAGGCCGTCCCTACGTAATCAAAGGAAGTGAAACGTTAGCAGCCAGATTAGACGGCCCTCATATTTATAAAGGATTTACTGGAACTGCCGGAGGGTTTTACGGTCCTCAAGGAAGAGTATTGCGATTAGGAATTCAAGACCCTGAATTAAATTTAAAAATGGATGCTTTTAATTTTAAAGGAATTCAAATGACAAATTTAGAGATGGAAACCGGAGCCATTTATGGTTTAGGTAAATTATTAGGGCATGAATGTTTGTCGTTAAACGCCATTATCGCTAACCGTGCAACCGGAACATTTAGTGAAGATCCCTATAAAGCGGTGGATGGTTTGATTGAATATGCGTTAAACAAGTTAGTCGATAATGATTTATGAACACTGATATAAGAAATTTGAGAAATTTTTAAAATTATTCTAATTTCTTATATCTGTGTTCCAAAAAACAAAATATGAATCTAACCCTTGAAACCAAACGCCTTCTAATTCGTCCGCTTGAATTAAGTGATGCCGAAGCCATGTTTGCCATGGATAACAATCCGAATGTGCATAAATACCTTTGGCAACAACCTACACAGGAAGTTAGTGAAACCATAAAAATCATAGAAATGGTGCAAAAGCAATACGAGAATAATAAAATTGGTCGTTTTGCCACTATTTTGAAAGAAACAGGTGAATTCATCGGTTGGACCGGAATAAAATTCGTGAACGACCATGTAGAAAACGGTAATACCAATTTCTATGATTACGGCTATCGATTGAATGAAAAATTTTGGAACAAAGGATATGCTACCGAAGCTTCCCTAGCTTGGTTGGATTATGGTTTTAATCAAATGAAGATTGAAAAAATGAATGCGTATACCCATTCTGAAAACGGAGCTTCCAATCATATTTTACAAAAAGTAGGATTTCAATTTATGGAAGATTATCCGGATAAGGATGGTGCGATTTGGAAATGGTGGATGATGAAGAATCTGTAAACTGTTGTCTGTTTTCCAAGTTCAAAAAACATCTTAATACTTAAATCTCCCATTTAATACTTATAAAATGAAAACCATCAAAATAGCAGGGGTTCCCGAACATTTCAATTTGCCATGGCATTTGTGCATCGAAAACGGGGAGTTTGAAGAAGCCGGAATCGATTTACAATGGACAGACGTTCCGGAAGGTACAGGAAAAATGTGTCAAATGTTAAGAGATGGTGAAACGGATATAGCCGTTATTTTAACCGAAGGAATTGTGAAGGATATCAATGCCGGAAATTCCTCTAAAATCGTGCAGGTTTATGTGGAAAGTCCACTCATTTGGGGAATTCATGTGGATGCTAAATCGAACTACAACTCGCTTACTGATTTAGAAAACACAAAAGTTGCAATTAGTCGATTGGGATCGGGTTCGCATTTAATGGCATTTGTGAATGCACAAAATCAAGGTTGGAAAACAGATGATTTACAGTTTGAAATTGTAAACACTATTGATGGAGCAGTTGAAGCGTTGTCAATCGGAAAAGCTGATTATTTCATGTGGGAAAAATTCATGACCAAACCTTTGGTGGACAACGGAACTTTTCGAAG
The DNA here is from genome assembly GCF_013822155.1 of Flavobacterium sp. Classification (GTDB taxonomy): domain Bacteria; phylum Bacteroidota; class Bacteroidia; order Flavobacteriales; family Flavobacteriaceae; genus Flavobacterium. The sequence continues at coordinate 21,559 of NZ_PNJW01000040.1, read as the reverse complement.
AATAGCAGAATGCCCTACGCCATGGCCCTGTTTTGTGATTGCTGTTCGAAACGAAATCGTAGAACAAAATCCGCAAACCATCGAATTGATTTTAGAAATCATCAATACAACAACCGAAGAGTTTAAAGATATTCCAAGTATAAACAGAACATTAGCTTCACGTTACAATCAAAAAACGGAAGATATTGATAGTTGGTTATCTCAAACCCGGTGGTCACAAAAAAACATGACTGTTGAAACGTTAAACAAAGTCCAAAATCAACTTTTTGACCTTCACCTTATCGATAAAAAAGGTACTTTTGCTGAAATCGTGCACAGCTTTTAGCTTTTCGCCGTTTTACTGATATGAAAGTATTCGGAACATTCAATTATCAAGAGCTCAAAACCAAATTCCAAGTCAAAAAACCTTGGGACGATGTCCTCATTTTTGTTTTGAATATATTGATTGCGATTCCTTTATTTATCATTGTACATCAAAATTTAATTGACCCGGATTGGCCTTTTGACATCGACAGAGTTTTAATCGGGGTAATTATTATCTCGCTCATTCAGTTAATTTTACGTTTAATTAGAACCTTACTTATCATCGGAATTGGTGTATATCTGATTACTTTAATTTATGGAACCGTTTTCGGAGGTTATGGTTTTCAAAAAGTATTTCAAGATTATGGATATATGGTTTATTCGATGACAGATGATCCTAATCCGCAGGATATTGTTATTTCAAAACTGTTGCCATTTCCAAATAAATCGGATATCATAAAAGCAATTGATTTTAATAATCCAAGGGTTAGAAATTTTGCGTTGACAGCCACAACTCTACATTTCAAAGATATTGTTGGCCAAAAAGAACATCGTAAAATGATTCAGTGTTTTGCTGTATTTAAAGAAATCAGAAATCGTTGGAATTATGTAAATGACCCAAAGGGAGAAGAATATATTGCGACTGCTTCTGAGAGCTTAATTCATTTTTCCGGTGATTGTGACGATCATGCTATCTTAATGGCAGCTTGTATTCGGTCCATTGGTGGCACTCCCCGACTCATTCATACCGGAGGACATATCTATCCTGAGATGTTAGTCGGTAAAAAAAGTGAATTGGAAGCTGCCGTTTATTTAATTAAAGAAGTTTTATTTATTACAGAAAGTAAAAACAAAGAAATCCATTACCATATTGATGAAAGAGGTCAAATTTGGTTAAACTTAGATTATACCGCCCGTTATCCCGGAGGACCTTTTATGTCAGAAGAAATTCTTGGTGCATTGACGTTGAATTAATTTTAATTGAGATTTTGGTTAATTATTATCGAATAAAACTTCCTTTTTATATATTTACATACTTTATAAAACCAAAAAATGAAAAAGCTTTTTTTTATATTTTTAATGCTTACTCAACTATCTTTTGCACAAAACAATAATGCGTTTGATTTAGGAAAAAATGAAATCAAATTTGATGTGGTTTCCTTAGTTGCTTTGGGTAAAATTCATGTGAGTTATGAACGTTTTTTAAAATCCGATTTTTCAATTGGTATCAGTGGAATTTTGAACGAAAGTAATTCATTAGAAAATGATTATGTCAACGGGAAAAGCAGAACGCTCGAAGATTATCAAATAATCCCTTTTGTTCGTTATTCACTATCCAAAAGCCAAGTTCGTTATTATTTTATAGAAGTTTTTGTGTCTGCAAACAGTGGGACTTATCATGAATTAGAACGATTAATTGACGAGAATAATAATGGTTATTACCTCTCTGTCGACAAAAAATATTCCGATTTTGCCATCGGAGGTGCTGTAGGGCATAAATTCTATATCAAAGAAAAAATCGGAGTTGATATTTTTGTTGGTATGGGGAAAAATCTTTTCAGTAGTGGTGAAAGCCCGGAAATTGTTTCTCGCGTTGGAATTAATTTAGGTTACCGATTTTAATTAAAAATACTATGAAAACATTAAAATATACTTTATTTTTTGCGTTAGCTACTTTATTAATGGCAGCCGAATGTACCAAAGAAGATGATGAATTTTACAATGCTGTTTACACCACCATTCCCGGTTTAGTAACTGTTGAAACACAATCCAATTACCAGGTAAATGATGTATTATGGTTAAATACAAATACTTTTTCACGTTATTTAGCAGAACCAAATCAATCCACTCCTTTAGATGTTTTTAAAACTACGAATGCTTCAAAATTCAGTTTTTTATATTCTATTGAAAAGAAAACCGGTGAAGACCTTTGGGTAAGTGTTGCCAATGGGAACAACTTTATTGTTGAATCCGGATCGGTGTCCATCAATAATTATATTACTGCCTTTGCCATTTACAACCAAGTGACTGAGAAATATGAATTCAGAGGTGGAATAAAGCTAACCGAGCCGGGAGAATTTCGTATTGGATTTTTTGCAGGCTATAATGGTGAAAATTTTGATATCATTTCCGACAGTTCAACCAGTTCAACCTTTTTAACAATCGCAACTACAGCAAATAGCTTGGCTTCGGGTTATTATACTTTTACCGTAAATTAATTAAAACCATTTTTTACGCTTAAAATAAAATATCATTCCCATCACTAAAATAAACATGCCGGCTAAAGTGAAGAAATAACCATTGGGTTTCTTTAATTCAGGCATATTTTCGAAGTTCATTCCATATACTCCAACAATAAAAGTTAAGGGAATAAATATAACCGAAACGATTGTTAGTGTTTTCATGATTTCATTCATGCGGTGACTTTGGGCCGAAAAATAAAAACTGGATGAACTGTCAAGTGAGTTCATATCGTAATCTATTTGATCTAAAAGTTCCAGACTTTTTTGGTGTAAACGGGCAAAAAAAGTAAAATTTGACTTTTCAATTCCATTAAAATCATCATCATCTTGAATAGATTTTAAATTATATAACGAATCTTTTAACGGAATGATGGATCGTTTTAAATAGTTTAAATCTTCACGACATTTTTCAATACGAACCAAAACATCTTGTTTTTCATTTATTTTTGATTCTGTTTGAAGCTGCTCAATTAATTCTTCATATTTTTCAATGGTAATGTAAAAGTTTTCCATTACGGCATCTAACATTAAATACAGTAAAAAATCATTTTTCTTTTTGCAAACAATTCCGGAATTCGTTTTTATTCGTTCTCTGATGTGTGTAAAAAAATCACCTCTTTTTTCTTGAAAGGAAACCAATAAATTATTTTTTAATAAAAAACTGATTTGTTCAACATGCACATTTGTTTCATCTTCCTCAGGTAAAATAGATTTTATACTGAAAAATAAAACATCGCCCAATTCTTCCATACGGGTTCTTTTGGCAACATTTAAAATATCACCGGCAATATAACTGTCAATTCCAATAGATTCTACAATTTTTTTAATAAGTTCAACATCATGTAAACCATGTATGTTTAGCCATTTAACATCATCAGAGTCTAAAAGTGATTTAATCTCAACCTGACTGAAATCCAAATTTTTGGTTTCTGTATAAGATTCTGAATTATATACAAATAATTGCATTTCCACAGGATATTCTTTGTGATGTCCTGTATATTCAAAATAATTAGATACTACTTTTCGACCCTTTTTATATTTTAATCGTTTCACACGTTTTATTTTTTTATAAAATTAAGTGTTTTAATTATTTCATTCTATTTTTACGGTAAATTATTATGCTTTTACTTTATGAAAACGATGTTAATTAATATAAAAGAACTTATTCAGGTAAGAGAAACGGGAATTCTAAAAGTTTCAGGTGCAGAAATGGCAGTGTTGCCAACTATAAAAAATGCCTATCTTCTTTTTGAGAATGATATCATTTCAGATTTCGGAAGCATGGAAAATTGCCCCAATCAGACTTTTGATGAGCTAATTGATGCAACCGGAAGAGTTGTTTTGCCTACATGGTGCGATAGCCACACGCATCTAGTTTATGCCGGAAACCGAGTTCAGGAATTTGTGGATAGAATTAACGGATTGAGTTACGAAGAAATTGCCTATCGTGGTGGTGGAATTCTAAATTCAGCTCAAAAACTCAATGAAACCAGTGAAGAGGAAATTTATGAACAATCAAAAGTTCGTTTAGAAGAAGTGATGAAATTGGGAACCGGAGCTATCGAAATCAAATCCGGATATGGATTGACAGTGGAAGGCGAAATCAAAATGCTACGAGTAATCAGACGATTGGCGGAAAATTATCCTATCGAAATAAAAGCTACTTTTTTAGGATCTCATGCTTTTCCGAAAGAATATAAAGAAAATCATGCCGGTTATATTGATTTAATCATCAATGAAATGCTTCCTAAAATTGCTGCTGAAAAATTAGCTGATTACATTGATGCTTTTTTAGAAACAGGTTATTTTTCAGTAGAAGAAACCGAACGAATAATGATTGCCGGAAAAAAACATGGGTTAATTCCAAAAATACATGTTAATCAATTTACAGCAATTGGAGGTATTGAAGTTTGTGTGAAACATAATGCTTTAACCGTAGATCATTTAGAAGTAGTTACGGATGAAGACATCATAGTATTAAAAAATGCTGAAACCATGGCTGTTGCGTTGCCTTCTTGTAGTTATTTTATAAGCATACCCTATACGCCGGCCAGAAAAATGATTGATGCGGGTTTACCTTTAGCGTTAGCAACAGATTATAACCCGGGCACTACACCTTCCGGAAACATGAATTTTGTGGTGGCAACGGCTTGCATCAAAATGAAAATGACTCCGGAAGAAGCTGTCAATGCCGCAACGATTAATGGAGCTTATGCTATGGGAGTTTCAAATACACACGGGAGTATTACAAAAGGTAAAAAAGCTAATATAATTTTAACAAAACCAATTCATTCATTTTATCAATTGCCATATGAATTTGGCTCTAATCATATTGAAAAAGTATTTATTGAAGGGAAGTTAATTTCATAAAAAAAGGGGCTTAGTGCCCCTTTTTTTAAGTATTATTTAATTCTTATTTCAAAGTGAAACTAGTTTTTCCAACTAATTCAGCTTTGTCAAAAATATTCACAAAATAAGTTCCTTTTTCAAAATTTTCACCAGGAAGATTTTCAGAAACGTTTACTGTATTATTTTCATATTGAACTGTTGAAATAAAACTGTAAGTCAATGATTTATCACCAAACTCAACTAATTTCTTTTCCCCTAAAACATTGTTTTTGCTGTCAATTACTTGAATATAGTAAGACTTATCACCTGATTTAGCGACTTTGTTTTCAGCAATCGTAAAGTTAACTTTTAAAATATCAGCTCTTTTAGCTCGTTCAGTTTCAACTTCTTTACCAGAACTTTTTACTTTATAAGCTCCCGTTTTTAAATTTAAAATGGAAAGTTTAGACGCTTTTTCAACCGTTTTAGAAAGTTCTTCATTTTGTCCTGCTAATACTTGGTTGTACTCTTTAGCTTCTACTAAAATAGTTTTTGTACTATCAATTTCAGCTGTTAACTGTTGGTTCTTAACTTTTAACTCATCATTTTCACGAATTAAAACGTTCATTTTAGCTTGCAAATCAGCAATTTGTTGTTTGTATTTACCAATTGCAGCAGCATCACCTTTTGACTTTTTAACTTCTTCCATTAATTTAACCACTTTGTCACGCTCAGCAATTAATTCTTCAGACATTGAAGTGTTTTCTGCAATAGCTGCATCATAGGTCGTTTTCAACTGAGCTAATTCCGTAAGAGCATTTTCTTTCTCAGTAGTAACTGAGGACAACTCTGTTTCTACTTTTTTAGCGTCAGAGCTCATTTTAAACATATAGCCTAAACTGGCTAATAACAATAGCGACAATACCAATATTACCGCTTTTAATTTTGAATTGTTGTTTTGGTTTTCCATACTGTGTTGATTTTAGACAAAGTTAAATTTTATTTAGATTCGAATTGCAATACCATAACGTTATTTTATATAAAAATAGTATTTTTGGAGCAATATAATTTTTATGGAAAATTTAGTTCCGTTTACTTCAATAGATTTAGGCAAGATTACCAGCCATCGAAGTGGTGAAATAAAGTTTGGTGAAAAAATGCTAACAATTCCAAAAGATGTTGATACCATTCAATTTCTAAACGAATGTAAAGCAAGATTTGTTTTATTCGGAATTCCGGAAGACATTGGTGTGAGAGCAAATGCCGGGAGACCAGGTGCAGCTTCAGCGTGGGAAAGTGCCATTAAAAGCATCGCTAACATTCAGCATAATCGATTTTGTAAAGGAAGTCAACTGCTTATTTTAGGCTCACTTGATGTCAAAGAAGAGCTTAAACAAGCTGAAAATCTTAATTTTCATGATGTTGATGATCGCAAAAAATTCTCCATTTTAGTAGAAAAATTAGATAAAGAAGTATCTCATATTATATTTACCATTGTAAAAGCCGGGAAAATTCCAATTATTATTGGTGGAGGTCATAACAATGCTTACGGAAACATTAAAGGAACTGCTTTAGCTAAAGGAAAACCTATTAATGCCATTAATTTAGACGCTCATTCTGATTTTAGAATTTTAGAAGGTCGACATAGCGGCAATGGTTTTTCTTATTCATTTGATGAGGGTTTTTTAAAAAAGTATTTCATTTTTGGTTTGCATGAAAGTTATACTTCAAAAAATGTTTTACTACGGTTAAAGGATTTAGAAGATCGTGTTCGATTCAATACGTATGATGAGATTTCCATTCGTAAAGTAAAAAACTTTGAACAAGAATTAAACCAAGCCTTGTCCTTTATAAAAAACGATTATTTTGGAATTGAAATTGACTTAGATTCTATTCCAAACATTGCCAGTAGTGCTATGACTCCTAGTGGTTTTTCAGTAGAACAGGCTAGACAATTAATTCATCATTTTGGACAACATGCTAACGCTTCTTATCTTCATATTTGTGAAGGAGCTCCGGATTTATGTGATGAGAAAAATCCACAAATGATAGGTAAATTAATGGGGTATTTAATCACTGATTTTATCAAAGCAAAAAATATTTTAACGGAATAACTACTTATAATGTCAAAAAGCTAAGCCTTTTTAGGTCTAATTTATTTAACCTATCTTTGCCGGCAAATAATTTTTATGACATTTCAAGACTTAAACCTATTACAAAATATACAACATGCTCTTTCTGATGAAGGTTATACTACCCCTACTCCTATTCAGCAACAAGCAATTCCAATCATATTAGAAGGAACTGATTTAGTAGGTTGTGCTCAAACAGGGACCGGAAAAACGGCTGCTTTTGCCATCCCAATTTTAAATACACTGCACAGAATTGTTGGTTCTGCTCAAAAAAGAAAAAACATCAGAACATTGGTTGTCACCCCTACCCGTGAATTAGCCATTCAAATTGGAGAAAGTTTTGATACCTATGGTAAATATACCAATGTTAGACAAATCACCATTTTTGGTGGAGTCAGCCAAGTTCCTCAAGTAGATCAATTGAAAAAAGGTGTAGATATTTTAATAGCTACCCCGGGTCGATTATTAGACCTTCACAAACAAGGTTTTATTGATTTAGACCATTTGCATTATTTAGTCTTAGATGAGGCTGATTTAATGTTAGATATGGGCTTTATTAATGATGTAAAAAAAATCATCAAATTAACACCTTCCAATAGACAAACACTTTTGTTTTCAGCAACAATGCCCATTGCCATTCGAGAGATTGCGGATAGTTATTTGACAAAACCAAAATATGTTTCGGTAACTCCTATCTCATCAACGGCAGAAACGGTAGAACAAAAAATCTATTTTGTAGGTAAAGAAGACAAAAGAAAATTACTTTATCATTTAATCCGAAATGAAAATTTGAACAATCTTTTAGTATTTACCAGAACAAAGCATGGTGCAGACAATGTGGTAAAAGCTCTTAAGAAAAACGGGGTAAATGCGGAGGCTATTCATGGTGATAAATCGCAAACAGCAAGGCAACGTGTTTTGGAAAGTTTTAAAAACAAAGAAATTTCAGTATTAGTAGCTACCGATATTGCTGCTCGAGGAATTGACATTGAAAGTTTACCATATGTTTTAAATTTTGATTTACCGAATATTCCTGAAACTTATGTTCACCGTATCGGTAGAACCGGTCGTGCCGGAAATGGAGGGATTTCAATTTCCTTTTGTGGAAAAGATGAAGAACCCTATTGGAAAGACATTCAAAAGTTGGTTAAAGTAAATGTCAAAGTAATTAAAGATCATCCATATCCTTGGAATACCGATGAAGAAAATGCTGTTATAGAGCCTGAAAAGAAAGATTACAGAAATGTAACAAAACAATCGCCTTCACGAAAATCCGATGCTTCAAAAAAGAATAAAAAACGTTGGTATTAAGATGTTTTTTTAACCAAAGTTTCGATACAGTGAATTAGTTTTGCCTGTTCAAAAGGTTTAACTAATACATCATTCATTCCGGAAGAAATTGCTTCCTCTGAAATTTCATCTTTAGCAAAAGCCGTTAAAGCAATAATAGGAATTGTTATTCCTTTTTTTCTAATTAATCGAGTAGTATCAAACCCATTGATGAGCGGCATATTGATGTCCATCAAAACAACATCGAATGACTCCTTATTTAATGCTTCAATCGCAGCATAACCATCATCAACGATTATTGTTTTGAAATTGTTTTTCTCCATAATTTTTCGTGTGACCATTTGATTAATTTTGTTGTCTTCCACCACCAAAACTTTGTAGACCTGATCGGTTGACAAATCAACTTGAATATTGTTGATGATTTCATTTACTTTAGTAATATCCGAATCAAATCCAATGGTAAATGTAAATTTGGTTCCTTGACCTTCTTTACTTTCAACTGAAATTTCACTACCAAATAAGGTTATTAATTTTTTTACTATGGAAAGACCTAAGCCTGCTCCTTGATAATCATCTTCTTTTCTGTCAATTTGAACAAACTTGTCAAATATTTTGCCTAGATCTTTTTCAGCGATACCCATTCCGGTATCTTCAACAACAAAATTGACAAAACAAATTGATTTTTCATTTCTTTCTAAATTAACAATAATACGGACTTCCCCATCTTGCGTAAATTTTAATCCATTACTGACTAAATTCATTAAAATTTGTGAAAGGCGGAGTTTGTCACCAACTAAATATTCCGGGATTTTCGAATCAATTTGAATGACAATCTTATTATTATTTCGAGAAGCAATAAAGGAAAGTGAATTAGAAACCATTTTTATTTCATCTGCAATATTCATGGTTAAATTTTCTAAAACAATTTTATTTTCTTCAATTTTATTGATTTGAAGTAAATCATTTACTAACGATAACAGATAACGAGCAGAGAATTTCAAAGAATTCAAATGAGGACTGTCAGCCAATTCTTTATGTTCATCAGAAAGCATGTTCGTTATTCCCACAACTCCATAAAGTGGCGTACGCAATTCATGACTAATCGTAGAAATAAATTGAGTCTTTAGTTTTGAAGCTTCTTCCGCTTTTTCTTTAGCAATTTTTAATTCTATGTTTTTATCTTCTAAATAATCATTTACCTTTTTTCTAAAAATGTTATTCCGATATAAAACATAAAGAACTAACATGAGCAACAGTAAGAAAACCAAAACCAAGATTACTATGATTTTTGTCTTTTTTAAATTTTCAGTCTGTAAATTTTTTTCTTTTGCAATTTTTTGGATTTCTTTTTTAGATTCATCCAATTCTATTTTTAAAGCAACTATTTGGGTGTTTTTTACTTTTTCTGAATTAAAAACACGGTCTTTTACTTCTTCATGATTATCTAAATTCAGGTAGGCATTTTTATAGTCACCAATAGCAAACAAATGATTCGCATACTGTTCATACGCATCCGATAAATAGCTGTCTAAATTATTTTTTTTACCAAGCTTAATCGCTTCATTGAAATAAAAACCTGCCTTATCATTATCGTTTAAGTAATTAAATTTGATGCCTAATAATAAATTCAGATACGTTTCTGTATCCGGATATCGCATGTGCTCAATATACTTTTCAGCATAATTGAGATTTTCAATGGCTTGAGTATTTTTTTTCTTTTGAAATAAAGCCCAAGATTTATTCATCTTAGTCAAAACGATTGCACCGGTGTCTTTTATTTGTTGAGAATAAGCCAACGATTTGTCATAATATTCAAGGCCTTTATCAATTTGATTTTTTCGGTACAAATAAATATTACCTATATTATTATAAAACCAAATTTTGAGTGTATCATTTCCTGCTTTATCAGTGTGAAAAATTGCTTTTTTATAATAAGCCAATGCCTTATCTTCTTCTAAAATCTCTTCATAGGTGCCGGCAATAGAATTATAAGCCAACGAAATTAATTTATTATCGTTTAATTCAAGAGCATGATTCAAAGCTTTATAAGAAAGGGAAAGAGACTGTTTATAATTTGATTTAAACATCAAACTATCTGATTTTGCTAACAACGAAAAAACTTCTTTTTTTGTTAGTTTATCCTTTTGAGAGAAAGTACTCTGAAAAGTAAATAAGAACAATAGTATAGGTAGAATTTTTTGGGACATTCTAAAAATTATTTAATCAAATATAAATATTTTAAATAAAAAAATCCTGATTACTCAGGATTTTTATTGTCTAGTTTCTCACTAGCTTTTTATACTTAATTCGTTTAGGAGTTAAGTCACCGCCTAAACGTTTTTTCTTGTTTTCTTCATATTCTGAGAAACTTCCCTCGAAGAAATACACTTGCGAATCGCCTTCAAATGCTAAAATGTGTGTACAAACCCTGTCTAAAAACCAACGGTCGTGTGAAATAATCACCGCACAACCGGCAAAATTTTCCAAACCTTCTTCCAAAGCTCGTAGGGTATTAATGTCCAAATCATTCGTTGGCTCATCTAATAGCAATACGTTTCCTTCTTCCTTTAAAGTGATGGCTAAATGCAAACGGTTGCGTTCTCCTCCTGAAAGTGTGGCCACTTTTTTGTTTTGATCACTACCGCCAAAATTAAAACGACTCAAATAGGCACGTGAGTTGACTTGTCGACCCCCCATCATGATTAATTCCTGTCCGTCGCAAAAGTTTTCCCATATCGATTTCTCCGGGTCAATGTTGGAATGGGATTGATCTACATAGGCAATCTTAACGGTATCGCCGGTTACAAACGTTCCTTTGTCCGGAGTTTCTTCTCCCATAATCATCTTGAAAATAGTGGTTTTACCGGCTCCATTTGGACCAATAATACCCACAATTCCGGCCTGAGGTAAGGTGAAATTCAAATCTTCATATAATAATTTATCACCAAATGCTTTCGAAACACCTTTGGCATCAATCACATTAGTTCCCAAACGCGGTCCGTTTGGAATATATAATTCTAATTTTTCATCCAATTCTTTTTGATCTTCATTCAGCAACTTGTCATAGTTTTGCAAACGTGCTTTTTGTTTGGTTTGACGACCTTTAGCACCTTGACGAACCCAATCTAACTCTCGTTCTAATGTTTTTCTGCGTTTGGAAGCTACTTTTTCTTCCAACTCCATTCGTTTTGATTTTTGATCTAACCAAGAGGAATAATTACCTTTCCAAGGAATTCCTTCTCCTCTATCTAACTCTAAAATCCAACCCGCTACATTGTCAAGGAAATATCTATCGTGCGTTACCGCAATAACAGTTCCGGGATATTGTTGCAAATGTTGCTCCAACCAAAGTACCGATTCAGCATCTAAGTGGTTGGTAGGCTCATCTAACAATAAAACATCAGGTTGTTGCAATAATAAACGGCACAAGGCAACTCTTCTTTTTTCACCACCGGATAATACTTTTATAGGTGTATCCGAATCCGGTGTGCGAAGTGCGTCCATTGCCACTTCTAATTTGTTATCAATTTCCCAAGCACCAGCAGCATCAATTCTGTCTTGCAATTCTGCTTGACGGTCCATCAGTTTTTGCATTTTGTCGGCATCTTCATATACCTCAGGCAAACCGAACATATCGTTGATTTTATTGAATTCATCCAATAAAGCGATGGTTTCTGCAGCACCTTCTCTAACAATTTCAATCACCGTTTTGGTTTCATCCAATTGGGGTTCTTGTTCCAAATAACCCACTTTATAGCCCGGTGCAAAAACCAAATCACCTTGAAAATTTTTATCGATTCCAGCGATGATTTTTAATAATGAAGATTTTCCGGAACCATTCAAACCTAAAATACCAATTTTTGCTCCGTAAAAGAAACTCAAATAGATATCTTTTAAAACTTGTTTATTTGTGCTAGAGTAAGTTTTACTTACTTTAGACATTGAAAATATTACTTTTTTATCGTCTGCCATTGTATTTATTAATTTCTATTAACTTTATATTTAAACCTGCAAATTTATCAAATAAATCAGGTCAACAAAGATAGTTTTAATAAAATGGAATACAAAAGAAGAATTTTGAAATTACTTTTGAAATTGAATTAACAAATCCTAGGTAACTGTTCGCCAATTAAAGGATTAACCACTCTTTTTCCTCCAAAAGCACTTTCCATAATAATTTTAGAGGGATGTTCATGAGTAACTTTACCTACTATAGAGGCATTTATATTGATGTTCTTTAAAATTTCAAGCACTTCTATTTTAATTTCATCGGCAACAATACAAACAAAAAGACCTTCATTGGCAACATATAAAGGGTCAAGACCCAATAATTCACAAGCACTTTTTACTTGATTTTCCACATGAATATTTTCATCTAAAAGATCTATTCCTAATTTACTGTCGGTTGCTATTTCATGTAATACAGAGGCCAATCCACCACGAGTAGCATCGCGAAGAAAATGAATTTTATGACCATATTTTTCTATCAATTCTAATACACTATAATTTAGGTTTGTTGTATCACTTACAATATCGCTTTCAAATTGCAATCCTTCCCGTTCAGACATGATTGCCATTCCATGCGAAGCAATTGGACCATTAATAAGTATAGCATCATTAGGTTGAATATTTTTTATCTTGATATCAGCTAGTTCATGCACTACCCCTATTCCGGAAGTATTAATATAAATTTTATCTCCTTTTCCCCTTTCAACAACTTTTGTATCGCCAGTAACTATTAATATACCCGCTTTGTCTGCTGTTGTTCGGATAGATTTAACTATTTCAGTAAATTCATTTAAACTCAAACCTTCTTCAATAATAAATGACAAAGAAAGATATCTTGGAATAGCTCCACACATTGCAAGATCATTTACTGTTCCATTGACTGCCAATTCACCAATATTACCACCTTTAAAAAAAATGGGCGTAATAACATAACTATCTGTTGAAAAAGCCAAATTACCATTCATTTTTATAAATGCTCCATCGTGCCTAACATCCAAAATATCATTTTTAAGGTATTTAAAAATAACATCGTTCAACAGTTTAGTCATGTGCTCACCTCCACTGCCATGATGCAAATGAATTGATTGAGAAATTTCTATATTATTAGTCATATCAATTCTAATTTAAATTTCTTCACCCATTTCTTTCAATACATCCATGGTTCGTTTGGCTTCAATTTCATCGATAATGCCAATTGCTGCTCCAACATGCACTAATAAATAATCTCCAATTTTTGCTTCAGGTACAAGCGTTAAATTTACTTCTTTAATGATACCATCAAATGAAACTTCTCCAATTCTAAAAGTTTCATCAAGTTGAGTAGTAATTTTTTCTAATTTTCCGGGAACAGCTAAACACATAATTATTTATTTACAGATTGGGTTAAATAGGCATACCATGATTTCATTCCTTCACCGGTTGTAGCAGAAACTTCGAAAAATTCTAAATAAGGATTTACTTTTCGAGCATATTCTTTTAGCTTTTCTAAATCAAATTTTAAATAAGGTAATAAATCAATTTTATTGATAATACAAACTTGCGAACCATAAAACATATCCGGATATTTTAAAGGTTTATCTTCCCCTTCAGTAACAGAAATTATCACAATTCTTTTTGATTCGCCTAAATCAAACATGGCCGGGCAAACTAAATTACCTACATTTTCAATCATCATAATTGAGTTTTGTACCGGTTTTAATTCTTTCACCGCCTTAGCAATCATTTCACTATCAAGATGGCAACCTTTTCCCGTGTTGATTTGAATAACAGGCACATTTAGTTTGTGAATTCTATCAGCATCATTTGTTGTTTGTTGGTCTCCTTCAATTACAAAAAAATCGATTTTTTCTTTTAAATCAGCTATTGTTTTTTCCAATAATGATGTTTTTCCCGAACCGGGTGAACTTACTAAATTTATTGTAAAAATATTCAATGCTTCAAAAAAACCACGATTCCTTTCTGCTGTCAGTTGGTTTTTATGTAAAATATCTTTTTCTAATTGCACTACACTTATTTCATGCGAATGCTCGTGGTCATGCTCATGATCATGGTTATGATGATGGTTTTCATGAGTATGATTATGGTCGTGTTCATGGTTGTGATGAAGAAATTCATTATCATGGTGGTGGTGATGAATGCCCTGTTCATGCATGTGCATGTGTTCATGGTTTTCACCCATTTTAGTAAATTTTATTTCATTTTCATCTGAACTGCATCCGCAAGTGGTACACATATAACTTCTTATTTTATGATTAATTTTTTAATTTTCAATTCTTTACCTGACAAAATTTCTTTAAATGGACTATTACATTTCGGACAGTTGTCAAATATTTTTTCAACTGAAAATACTTCTCCACATTCTATACATTTCGCTTTACCCACTGTTTCATCAATAAATAAAGTTGCAAATTCTAAAACACTTTTATGAATACATTGAGGCCATATAAAATGAAAAGAATCCATTTCAACTCCTGAAAGTTTGCCTATCTCTAAATAAATTTCTACAACACGTATACCGTTTATTTTTTCAACTTCTTGCTGAGCGGTTTTTACAATAGAAGTGACTACTGATAATTCATGCATTTCTTTAGTATTCTTTAAAATAAAACAAACTTATTTGAACCAATAAAATTCAGAATACAAAAAAAATAAACATATGATAAATATCATATTATGATAAATATAACAATAATAAATTTGATAGGTTTAAATTTTCGTAAATACTTTTCAATCATTTTGTTAATTCTATAAATTAATGATATAAAACTAAATCGTATGGAACAGAAAAAAGTAATTAATGAAACCTATTATAGCAGTATCCAACGACAAGGCTATGATAGGAGAGAGTTCTTAAAATTTGTTGCTTATATTGGAGCTTATATGGGCGTACAAAGTTCCGCAATTGGACAAATAGCTAAAGCGTTAGAAAAAACACCTAGGCTACCTGTTATTTGGGAACATTTTCAAGAATGTACATGTTGTAGTGAATCATTTATTCGGTCTGACCATCCTATTGTAGCCGATATCATTTTAGATAAAATATCATTAGATTATACGTTAACCTTGATGGCTGCTTCCGGTCATCAAGCCGAAGCCGCTAAAAAAGCAACAATGGAAAAATACAAAGGTGAATATATTCTTTGTGTGGAAGGTTCCGTTCCGCTTGGAGATGATGGTAATTATTGTTGTATCGGCGGAAGAAGTGCAATTGATATTTTAAAAGAATCAGCTGCTGGAGCAAAAGCTATTATTGCTTGGGGAAGTTGTGCAACTACAGGTTGTGTTCAAGCAGCAAAACCAAATCCAACCGGAGCAGTACCAATTCATAAAATAATTACTGACAAACCTATCATCAATGTGCCTGGCTGTCCCCCTATTGGAGAAGTAATGGCTGGAATTATTGTGCATGTGGTTGCTTTTGGAAAACTACCTGAATTAGATAGTGCCGGTCGCCCAAAAGCATTTTATTCTAAACGAGTTCATGACAGTTGCTATAGAAGACCTTATTTTGATGCTGGTTTATTTGCAGAAAACTTTGATGATGAAAATGCAAAAAAAGGCTATTGCTTATATAAAGTTGGATGTAAAGGACCAAGTACCTATAATGCCTGTGGTAACATGAAATGGAATGGAGGCGTAAGCTATCCTATTCAATCCGGACATGGTTGCTTAGGCTGTAGTGCTCAAGATTTTTGGGATGCAGGAAGTTTCTATTCAAGAGATTTAGCTGTAGGCGGAAATAGTGAATTAAATGCCGATACGCTTGGAAAAGTTGCTCTTGGAGTGGTTGGAGTCGGTATTGCTACACATGCAATTCTTTCAAATGTTACCAAACGTAACGAATTGAAACAACGCATTGGTGATGGAACAGAAACCGAGAAACAATTAGAAGATTTATAATTCAAAAAAGATAAAAAATGTCAGAAAGAATAGTTGTAGATCCTATTACAAGGATAGAAGGACACCTAAGAGCCGAAGTTGAAATCTCTGATGGTACTATAAAAGAAGCGTTCTTATCTTCGACGATGGTCAGAGGTTTA
Source organism: Flavobacterium sp. (assembly GCF_013822155.1). Lineage (GTDB taxonomy): Bacteria > Bacteroidota > Bacteroidia > Flavobacteriales > Flavobacteriaceae > Flavobacterium. Next base: position 5,215 of record NZ_PNJW01000040.1, on the reverse strand, counting down.
GAAAATATTGTGAAAGGTAGAAATCCTAAAGATGTTTGGGCGTTTGTGCAAAGAACTTGTGGAGTTTGTACTGCTACTCATGCCACCACTTCAGTGCGAGCAGTTGAAGATGCTTTAGGTATTGTTGTTCCCCCTAATGCTGAAATGGTTCGAAATATTATGTTGGGATCTTTGTATATCCATGACCACGTGGTGCATTTTTACCATCTACATGCTTTTGATTGGGTTGATGTGGTGAGTGGTTTAAGTGCAGACCCTGTTAAAACATCTCAATTAGCACAATCCATTTCAAACTGGCCAAAAAGTTCTCCAGGTTATTTTTCCGATTTACAAAAAAGATTGAAAAAATTTGTAGAAAGTGGTCAATTAGGAATATTTGCCAATGGATATTGGGGACATCCCGCTATGAAATTACCACCAGAAGCTAATTTAATGGCAACAGCTCATTATTTAGAAGCTCTAGAATGGCAAAAAGAAATTGTAAAAGTACATGCAATTTTTGGAGGTAAAAATCCACACCCTAATTACTTAGTTGGAGGAATGGCTTGTTCAATCAATTTAGATGATGCCAGTGGTTTAAATGCTGAACGTTTAGCCTTTGTCAGACAATTATTAGAAGACGGTAAAAAATTCGTAGAACAAGTATATATACCGGATGTAATTGCTATTGCAGGATTTTATAAAGACTGGGGAGCAATAGGTGGTTTCCATAATTTTATGACTTTTGGTGATTTCCCAATGCAAGGATATAATAATACCAACCGCGATACTTTTAAATTTCCATCAGGAGTAATTTTAAATAAAGACCTTTCAAAAGTGCTTGATTTAGATTTAAGAAACTTAAAAACAGTAGAAGAATACGTGAATAATTCATGGTATGATTATGAAGGAGATGGCAATAAAGGAAGACAACCATGGAGTGGTGAAACTAAAATTAATTATACCGGTCCAAAACCTCCTTACACACATCTCGATGTAAGTCAAAAATACAGCTATATCAAAACACCAAGATGGAAAGGGCAAGCCATGGAAGTTGGTCCACTTGCCAGAATGTTAGTTGGCTATGCATTAGGTCGTGAAGAGTATAAAGAAATTGTAGATGCAACTTTATCTAAATTAGAAGTTCCGGCAGCTGCCCTATTCTCTACTTTAGGAAGAACTGCAGCAAGAGCTTTAGAAACACAATTAGTAGCCAATTGGAATTTAGAATTTTTTGACAATTTGATTGATAATATCAAAAAAGGAGATACTAAAATGGCTAACATGGAAAAATGGGAAACTTCAACTTGGCCAAAAGAGGCACAAGGCGTTGGAATGGTTGAAGCTCCAAGAGGTGCATTAAGTCATTGGATTGTTATTAAAGATGCTAAAGTGGCCAATTATCAACAAGTAGTGCCTTCTACATGGAATGCTTCCCCTAGAGATCCAAAAGGACAACGCTCGCCTTATGAAGCAACGTTATTAAATACTCCTGTTGCCGATCCGGAATTACCATTGGAAATTATACGAACTATTCACTCTTTTGACCCCTGTATAGCTTGTGCAGTTCACTTGTATGATGAAAAAGGAGAAATCATTAAAGAAGTCAATGACATTACTACTTGCACCGTTTAACTTTAAATTAAGTTTTTATGTCAACAAATTCAGTTACATTTAAAAGAGCTTACATTTGGCAATTACCAATTAGAATATTTCATTGGACAAATGCCTTGGCAATAACGGTATTGATTATAACAGGTTTCATTATTGCAAATCCTCCCGGGCTAATTTCTGTCAATGAGGCATCTCAACAATATTGGTTTGGTTATGTTCGTCAAATTCATTTTATGAGTGCTTATTTAATGGTGGCGGTTTTAATACTACGTGTCTATTTTGCCTTTAAAGGAAACAAATATGCAAATTGGAGAGTCTATTTTCCTTTCAAAAAGGCAGGATTAAACAGAATGTGGCATGTTGTTAAACATGATGTTTTTCTTCAAAATGAGAAAGTATATAATTTTAGAAACATAAGTATAGGACATAATAGTGTTGCTGCACTCTCCTATTTTGTAATGTTCATATTGGCAATTGTAATGATTTTTACCGGTTTTGGGTTATATGCACCTACATCTTCATGGTTTCTACCTCGAATGTTTGAATGGGTTCCTGAATTTTTAGGAGGTGATTTAAACACCCGTTTCATTCATCATTTTGCCATGTGGGGATTCATATTATTTTCTGTCATTCATGTTTACTTAGTTTTTTATCATGATTGGCTTGAAGGACGTGGAGAATCATCTGCCATGATTAGTGGATACAAATTTGTGCGTTCAGAAAGGTTATTAAAGGAAGAGGAATTAAATAAACAAAAATAACAAACAGATTAACTACCTTAGAATTCCCTGTATAGCAGGGAATTTTTTTCTAAAACAAACCTTTTAACTACAAACTTTAATAATAAAAATGAATAAAGAAGCTGTTATGACACATCAAATAGACGAATTTCATTCCAATGGAAATGATATTTTAGTTCTCGGAATCGGAAACTATCTAATGGGTGATGAAGGTGTAGGTGTTCATTTTATCAACAGAATTGACTCCTCAAAATTTCCTAATAAAATCTCATTTATAGATGGCGGAACAGGTGGTTTTACATTGATTCCATATATTGAAAATCATAGAAAAGTTATTATTGTAGATGCTACCATGGATGGCAAAGAAGATGGAACAATAACGTTGTTAAAACCAAAATTTTCAAAAGATTTTCCAATAGCATTAAGCGGACATAATTTTGGACTGAAAGACATGGTCGAAATTTTAACCCTATTTGAAACCATGCCTGAAATCTATTTATTTACCATTACAATTTCTAAAATGGAACCCATGTTTATGGAGCTTTCACCAAAAGTAGATGCGGCCATTGAAAATGTTACTGAAAAAATTATTCAATTGACTTTAGAACTTAAAAATAATTAAATTTCAATTGGAAACTACCTATCAAATAGCAATTGCCGGAAGAGTACAAGGAGTTGGTTTTCGACCTTTTATCTATCGATTAGCCAATCAATTAAACTTGAATGGATTTGTTTCCAATGATGAATTAGGTGTAATTATAATTGTTCAAGGAAATCAGGAAAAAATTATAAGTTTTTATCAAGAAATTGAAAAACAAAAACCTAAAAGTGCTCAAATTTATTCAAGTAAACTAATAGAATTAATAGAAGAAAAAAAATATAATTCCTTTATAATTAAACCTACTGAAGATAACATTACCATTAATTTACCGCTTACACCAGAATTTGCACTATGCAAAAATTGCAAAACAGAAATTTTAAATCCGTTAAATCCACGCTATTTTTATCCGTTTACAACCTGTACAGAATGCGGCCCTCGCTATTCCATCACAAAAAGATTTCCATTTGAAAGAGAAAACACTAGTATGAATGAGTTTCAAATGTGTGAAAATTGTTTACACGAATATGAAAATCCATCGGATATTCGTTTTCATTCACAAACAAATTCTTGCCCGAAATGTGGTATTCAAATAAAACTTACAGATAATGAGGATAATAGTATGCATGGAAATAACAAACAACTTTTTGAGCAATTGTGTGAAAAATTAGCTCAAGGATTAATTGTTGCTGTCAAAAACACTGCGGGTTATTTATTACTTTGTGATGCCACAAATAAAAAAACAGTCCAAGCCTTAAGAATTAGAAAAAAACGACCCACCAAACCATTTGCCGTTTTATTTCCCAATTTTGAACAAATTGATACATATCTAGTGTGTAGCAAAATTGAAAAAGAACAGCTTAATTCAATAGAATCACCAATTGTAATTTTAAATATAAAAAACCAATTAGATTTAGCACAAAATGATATTTCGCCAAATTTAGATACTATTGGTGCGATGTTGCCTAATTCAGGAACATTGTTTTTACTTTCAACTTTATACAATAAACCACTAATAGCTACAAGTGGAAATTTTCATGGTTCACCCATTTGTGCAACTGAAGAAGAGGCAAAAGCAATACTTAAACCAATTGCTGATTATTTTTTTCACAATACAATTGAAATTCAACATCCTCAAGATGATTCTGTCGTGAAATTTTCTGCTAAAAATCAACAAAAAATAATTTTAAGACGATCAAGAGGATTTGCACCGAATATTCTATTAAATTATCAGAAATCAACAAACCAAAAGCTACTTAGCTTAGGTGGCGATTTAAAAAACACAATATCTATTATGCCAAACAATTACTGTTATACAAGTGAATATATAGGTGATTTAAGCAATTATGAAACGTACAATCGATTTATAAAAACAATCAATAATTATAAAACACTTTTTGATTTTAATCCGGATATAATTCTTTGCGATAAACATCCTAACTATGAAAGCAATAAAGCTGTTATAGAAATAATTACTGAAAATAAAAAAGTTGAAATAGTAAAAATTCAACATCACGAAGCTCATTTTGCTGCCATTTTAGGTGAAAAAGAGCTATGGAAAAACAAAGAAAAAATATTGGGAGTTATTTGGGACGGAATTGGTTTTGGTACTGAAAATGAAATATTTGGAGGTGAATTTTTTGAATTTTACGCTAAAAAAATAACTAGAATTGGTCATTTAGAATATTTCTCTTGGGTTTTAGCAGATAAAATGTCTGGAAATCCAAAAATTGCCGCTTTATCAATAAGCGAGAATGCAACTTATTTTCATAACTATTTTGATTCAAATGAACTCACAATTTATACAAAACTTATTGAAAAAGCAACAATAAAAACTTCTTCAATGGGCAGATTTTTTGATGCCGTTGCTTTTGTATTAGGATTTGAAAAGCCTATTTCTTTTGAAGGTGAAGCAGGAATGTATATAGAAAATTTAGCTCAAAAAGAATTTAATAAACAAGACTTTAAACTTCAAGACTATTTGAAAAATGAGAAAATAACAAACCAAGTACCTACTAAAAAATTGCTGTTAAAAATTGTAAATGAAGTTGAATGTAATGTGACTATTTCTCGTATTGCATTAAATTTCCATTACACTTTGGTAAAGTGCATCGAAAAAATCGCTATATTTTCAAATGTAAAAGAAATAGCTTTTAGTGGTGGTGTTTTTCAAAACTCTGTACTTGTCGATTTACTAATCAACACATTGCAATCAAAATATAAATTGTACTTTCATGAAATACTTTCTCCAAATGACGAAAATATTTCAGTTGGTCAATTGGAA
>NZ_PNJW01000039.1 GCF_013822155.1 Flavobacterium sp. | reverse complement strand
TTTAAAGATAGCATGACTGATGTTCAATTGATGGCATTTTGTGGGTTAAAAAAAGGGAGCCATACGGTAAACTTTAAAAAAATAGAAGGAAATAGAACTAACAATGCTATCTATAAAGCTTTTGAAAACATATTAGTATTAGAAGGATATGATGAATTAGACCTTTCAAAATTAGATGCTGATGATATTAAGAAAGTAATTAAAAGTGCATTTGATGATTTAGGAATTAACACCTCTATTTTGGACTTTAATCCAACTGTACAAGGTAATGATTTTGATAAACAACCTTATTATCAATTATGGCATTTGTTGTATTCGTCTGATGAAGATGAACCCTTGAAAAAAGCATTGATGGCAAAATTTGGATTCAAAGAAAATCACATTCCTTATTTATTGAACATATCACTTCAAGCAGATTATGGAAGTTTGAGTGCAAAAGCTATCAAAAAAATATTGCCCCATTTAATGGATGGACATATTTATGACAAAGCCTGTACTCTAGTTGGCTATAATCACTCTTCTTCTTTAACAACAGAACAAAACAATGATAGAATTTTAAAAGATACTTTAGCTCTATTAAAGAAAAATAGTTTACGGAATCCAGTGGTTGAGAAAATACTCAATCAAATGATTAATGTTATTAATGCTATTATTGCCGACCCTACGATGGGTAAACCTGATGAAATTCGTGTTGAACTAGCTCGTGAATTGAAAAACAACAATGAACAGCGAAACGAAATGACAAAACAAATAAACAAAAGCACAACCGAACACGAACAAATTAGAAAATTATTACACACCGAATATGGTATTGCTCGAGTTACTCGAAACGATATTATCCGTTATAAACTTTGGAAAGAATGTGATGGTATTTCACTTTACACAGGTAAACCTATAGAACCATCAAAACTCTTTTCTAAAGAATATGATATTGAACATATTATCCCGAAATCTCGCTTATTTGATGATAGCTTTTCCAATAAAACAATTTGTGAAAGACAATTAAACATTGATAAAAGCAATAAAACTGCTTATTCTTTTTTACAAGAGAAACTAACACCTCAAGAGTTTGATCAATATGAGAAAAGAATCAAAAGTTTATTTGGAAAAATAAGCCGAACCAAACAACAAAAACTTTTAATGGCCGACCATGAAATTCCGGAAGGGTTTATTGACCGTCAATTGAGAGAAACGCAATATATAGCCAAAAAAGCCAAAGAAATTTTATTGGAAGTATCAAGGAACGTAACCTCAACAATAGGAAGTGTTACCGATAAATTACGTGATGATTGGGAATTAGTTGATGTAATGAAAGAACTCAATTGGGAAAAATATGATAAACTTGGACTTACTCATATTGAAGAAGGCAAAAATGGTGAACGTTTGTATAAAATAAAAGATTGGACAAAACGTAATGACCATAGGCATCATGCTATGGATGCTTTAACAGTTGCTTTTACAAAACCTGCATATATTCAATACTTAAATAACCTAAATGCTAAAACACAAGGTGAAAAGAAAGCCTCAGCCATAATTGGCATTGAAACAAAATATTTAGAACGTGATAAAAACAATAAATTACGTTTTAAATCACCAATGGAAAACTTTAGAGAAGAAGCAAAAAAACACTTGGAGCGTGTTTTGATTTCGTATAAAGCAAAAAATAAAGTTACTACAAAAAACAAAAATATCACTAAGAATAGCGGAGGAACACTTCAAAAAATTCAATTGACACCACGTGGTCAATTGCATGAAGCTACTATTTATGGAAAAATGCAACACTATGTTACTAAAGAAGAAAAAATAGGTGCAAATTTCACTGTTGATTATATTAATAAAGTAGCCAAAAAAGCGTATCGAGAAGCTTTGTTAAAAAGATTACATGAAAACAATGGTAATTCGAAAAATGCTTTCACAGGAAAAAATGCTTTGGCAAAAAATCCAATTTATTTAAATGAAGAAAAAACAACTTTTGTTCCTGAAAAAGTAAAATTGGTTTGGCTAGAAGATAATTATACGATTAGAAAGGATGTTACACCTGAATTAAAAATTGATAAGGTTATAGATGTAGGATTAAGAAAAATTCTTCAAAACCGATTAATCGAATTTGGAAATGACCCAAAGAAAGCTTTTATCAATTTAGATGAAAACCCAATTTGGCAAAACGAATCAAAAGGAATTGCAGTAAAAAGTGTATCGATAAGCGGTGTGAGTAATGCACAAGCATTGCACACAAAAAAAGACCTTTTTGGAAATGATGTTCTGGACGAGAATGGGAAACCAATTCCTATTGATTTTGTCAGTTTAGGTAATAACCATCATATTGCAATTTATCGAGATGAAAAAGGTAATTTACAAGAAGAAATGGTTAGTTTCTATGATGCTGTTGTTCGTCTAAACCTAGGTTTATCGGTTATCAATAAAAATCATGAAAAAGGTTGGGAATTTTTATTTTCATTGAAAAAAAATGAATATTTCATAATTCCAAATGAAACATCACTCATTGATGGTTTTGACTTTTTAAATCCTATTAATTATAATTTAATCAGTCCATTTTTATTTAGGGTTCAAAGTATTTCTTCAAAATATTATATATTTAATCATCATTTAGAAACAAGAAATGCTGATGGTAATTTATTTAAAAATTATAAAAATCTTTCAGGTATTACATATAACTTTTTTCAAGCAACAAATAAATTAAAAAATATAATAAAAGTAAGGATTAATCATCTTGGTCAAATTGTTCAACTTGGAGAATATTAACACTGGTTAAATGACAAGAGGTAATTTTCTTAGAAATCTAATTGGACTTTATGGTATTGCTTCCCTCCCCTTTGAAATGGTGAAGCAGTATCAGAAAGTTTATTTATTGCAATGTTTTGTTAGGGGTTTTCAATATTATAACGGGCCACAAATAATTGATGAAATCAATCAAAGTGGTTTGTTAGAAATGGTGCGGGAGCCAAAAAACAAGTATGACAAGAATGCTATTGCTTTACACTTTAATCAACAAAAAATTGGTTTTATTCCGATGGAAAGTAATGAAATGCTTGCCGTGTTGCTTGATACGGGTTTATTAACCCTGCAAGCTGAAATTACGCATATTGAAAAAATGGCCATGGATTGGGAAAAAATTCATATAGCCATTTATGTAATGAAAGAATTGGAACAAGGTATAAGTGAAGAACTTCTACCCTTCACGCTATTAGAAACACCTCATTATTGTACATTAAAATCAAAACACAATACGTATACACGATTTTATTTTGAGGAAAATGAGGAGGTTTTGTCGGGAGAGGATTTTTATAAAACTTTAGTAGATAACAGTTCTACGGATGATGTTTATACACTTATACATAGCTCATTTCCAAATCCTGAGGATATGGATGAAGCTATTGACGGTTCGAAGATGGTGGTGAGTAAACATAGACTTCCAAATAGTATTTCTATAGCTGAAATTGAGGCAAAAATTAACGATGAGGTTTTCAGTATAGAAAATGCATTTGATGAAAAGGGATATATCGTTGCTAATGTAAATGCAGTTGCAACTATGCCGGACAAAATTGCTAGATTTGAAAAGGTTTTTGATAAATATGGTAACGATTTTTATGAAGTAATTTTTAAATCTTAAAATTAATTCTATGATTAAACGCACTCTTTTCTTCGGCAACCCTGCTTATTTGAGTACTAAAAATGAGCAATTAGTGGTTACTTATCCTACCCTCACCCCTTCCGAAGTTTCGGGACTCTCCAAAGGAGAAGGTGACGAAACCGTTGAAAAAAAGCCGGAAACTAAAACGGTTGCTATTGAAGATATTGGTGTGATTGTATTAGAAAATCAACAAATTACCATCACCAATGGTTTGTTAGAAAAACTAGTATTTAATAACGTGGCGGTTATTACATGTGACGGGCAACACATGCCTGTTGGTTTATTGATGCCCTTGAGTGGTCATAGCGAACAAACGGAACGGTTTAAACATCAACTCAATGCCTCGCTCCCACTCAAAAAGAATTTATGGCAACAGACTATTACTGCTAAAATAATCAATCAAGCGGGATTGCTCAAAGAAAAAGGGATTCCGGCACGAAAGATGGAGCTTTGGGCGAAAGAAGTAACGTCGGGTGATGCCTTAAATCATGAATCGAGAGCAGCCGTTTATTATTGGTCAAAACTTTTTGGTGATGAAAATTTTACCCGCAGTCAGAAGGGATTAGCACCCAATAATTTATTGAATTATGGTTATGCGATTTTGCGAGGTATCACTGCCCGAGCGTTGGTGAGTTCAGGGATGTTGCCTACGTTAGGTATTTTTCACCGCAATAAATACAATGCCTATTGTTTGGCCGATGATATCATGGAACCCTATCGACCGTTTGTTGATTTGATCGTGAGTCATATTATTGAAACGGAAGATAATTATGACGAATTAACTGTTGAGTTGAAGAAACAGTTGTTGAGCATTGCGAGTATTGATGTGCAATTGGATGGCAAAAGCAGCCCGTTGATGGTAGCGATGAGCCGAACAACTAATTCCCTACATGAGTGTTTTGAGGGGAGTTCACGCAAAATATTATACCCGGTTTATGTATGACGAACATTATACCCGATTAAATCAATACAGAAGTTTGTGGATACTCGTATTTTTTGATTTGCCCACCGAAACGCGAAAAGAGCGAAAGATTGCCAGTGGATTTCGAAAGAAATTGTTGGACGATGGCTTTAGTATGTTTCAATTTTCTATCTATATGCGGTTTTGTGCGAGTCGAGAAAATGCGGAAGTACACTCGAAACGGGTTAAAAATAATTTACCGGAACACGGTAAAGTGGGTGTGATGCAGATTACGGACAAACAATTTGGGATGATGGAGTTGTTTTATGGCAAGAAACCTGTGGAGACAGAAAAGCCTTCGCAACAATTAGAATTGTTTTAAAAACACACAGCATTTAAAAAACGAATTTCTTTCCTCACAATTTCGCTTACTACTACTTCCTTTTTTATTTCTACCGTTATTACTAAATCGCATCCTATCAGTTATTTATGAGCCGATAGGATGCGAATAGTCTTTAAAGATACAATTTTGAAAGCAATTCACAACCACTTGACAACACAAAAGTTCATCAAATCAGATGCGAATAGTCTTTAAAGATACAATTTTGAAAGCAATTCACAACTGATCGACAATTGATTGCAATTGTTTTTCGGATGCGAATAGTCTTTAAAGATACAATTTTGAAAGCAATTCACAACGTAAAGGCTTCGATTTTCCTTTTATTATTAGATGCGAATAGTCTTTAAAGATACAATTTTGAAAGCAATTCACAACTCACCAAAGCTTCTCGCTTGTCCTTCGTTAGATGCGAATAGTCTTTAAAGATACAATTTTGAAAGCAATTCACAACAACGTCAATCGGTTATGGGGCAACATATCGGATGCGAATAGTCTTTAAAGATACAATTTTGAAAGCAATTCACAACATTTCGGGTATTTTTGAAAACATACCCATAAGATGCGAATAGTCTTTAAAGATACAATTTTGAAAGCAATTCACAACTGAAAAAAAAAGCGGTTTGCATCGGTTCTGGATGCGAATAGTCTTTAAAGATACAATTTTGAAAGCAATTCACAACTATTTTATAGTATTTTCATTAACTTTTATGATGCGAATAGTCTTTAAAGATACAATTTTGAAAGCAATTCACAACAACTGCTCTTTATTTAGTTTTTCCATTTTTGATGCGAATAGTCTTTAAAGATACAATTTTGAAAGCAATTCACAACTTGAGTCTGTTAATGAAAAGACAGGCGAAGGATGCGAATAGTCTTTAAAGATACAATTTTGAAAGCAATTCACAACGGTTATGCAATTGAAAAGTTTGAAGGTTTGATGCGAATAGTCTTTAAAGATACAATTTTGAAAGCAATTCACAACAAGTAACTAAAGCAGAAGTTACGAATATGTGATGCGAATAGTCTTTAAAGATACAATTTTGAAAGCAATTCACAACATATTTGACGCGTGGTACTAGTAGTATCACGATGCGAATAGTCTTTAAAGATACAATTTTGAAAGCAATTCACAACTTTCACGATGCAATTTTGTAACAACTCGAAGATGCGAATAGTCTTTAAAGATACAATTTTGAAAGCAATTCACAACGTAAGTTCAGTTAATTGTGTAAAATAACCCGATGCGAATAGTCTTTAAAGATACAATTTTGAAAGCAATTCACAACTTATTTCAACCGATATATTAACAGGACAAGGATGCGAATAGTCTTTAAAGATACAATTTTGAAAGCAATTCACAACATATCAAAGAAACTATTGATTTGTTTATTGGATGCGAATAGTCTTTAAAGATACAATTTTGAAAGCAATTCACAACAACAAAGGCGGTTTAGTTACCGCCTTTATTGATGCGAATAGTCTTTAAAGATACAATTTTGAAAGCAATTCACAACTAGATAACAAAATTGAGGGTGTGACATTTGGATGCGAATAGTCTTTAAAGATACAATTTTGAAAGCAATTCACAACGAGGCAAAATGCGTTTTATCAATTCTATATGATGCGAATAGTCTTTAAAGATACAATTTTGAAAGCAATTCACAACTAAGGGTTTAAGAGTTTACTGAGTGATTTTGATGCGAATAGTCTTTAAAGATACAATTTTGAAAGCAATTCACAACAGAGCATCCTATCCATAAAACCGTTATCTTGATGCGAATAGTCTTTAAAGATACAATTTTGAAAGCAATTCACAACGGGATGTGAGCATTAAAAAAGATAATCCAGATGCGAATAGTCTTTAAAGATACAATTTTGAAAGCAATTCACAACGGTTTTTGTTTCACTTCTTTTTTATAAGAGATGCGAATAGTCTTTAAAGATACAATTTTGAAAGCAATTCACAACAGGAAACAACTCTTGGCACTTACCTAAAAGATGCGAATAGTCTTTAAAGATACAATTTTGAAAGCAATTCACAACTAAAAGTTTATGTGTTAATGGTAAAGCAGTGATGCGAATAGTCTTTAAAGATACAATTTTGAAAGCAATTCACAACTTAGAACACTATCTTAGATTAGGCGGCAAAGATGCGAATAGTCTTTAAAGATACAATTTTGAAAGCAATTCACAACAAAACTTGTTATTTCACCCGGAAAATACAAGATGCGAATAGTCTTTAAAGATACAATTTTGAAAGCAATTCACAACAACTACAATTTTCATATCTAAGGGTTTAAAGATGCGAATAGTCTTTAAAGATACAATTTTGAAAGCAATTCACAACTTGTGTTATTATCTTTAATAAAAATGTCTTGATGCGAATAGTCTTTAAAGATACAATTTTGAAAGCAATTCACAACTATAATTGAATAGTTATCAATTATATCTTGATGCGAATAGTCTTTAAAGATACAATTTTGAAAGCAATTCACAACAGTGTTGTCACTCAAAGCTCCAATTCGCAAGATGCGAATAGTCTTTAAAGATACAATTTTGAAAGCAATTCACAACAAAGTTAGATGTTATTCGGTAAGGCTGAAAGATGCGAATAGTCTTTAAAGATACAATTTTGAAAGCAATTCACAACTATGATTGCTAACTTAATATTATTCTTTCTGATGCGAATAGTCTTTAAAGATACAATTTTGAAAGCAATTCACAACACGGAATCAATACTTTAAATTCAAGAATAAGTTGCGAATAGTATATAAAGATACAATTTTGAAAGCAATATACGACACTATGATCGTGAAGGAATAAAAATAAAATAACACGTTCAACAGACGGGAGGGGATGAATCCAAATCTACACCGTTAAGTACATCGAACGTGCATTCTTAGAACAAAAATACGAAAAAAAATCAACAAAAAAAATTATTGCTGTCAGAGAAACAAGTCAGTGAGTAATATATTACTACAAGATACTATTAAAATAGAAAAGCACATTCGGCAGACGGGAGACATAAATTCTACACCGTTAAGGTCGCCTAATGTGCTTTAAGGAAACAAAGTTAAAAAAACTAATCTGTTTCGAATAATATATTGCTATATAATTTAGAAAGGTCATTCAGAATCTTGTTTACAGAAATGAAAACTATACTTTATTATCAATAAAAAAATCTAAAGGACAAGCTCAGACTGACAAAGATGGGGAGAGATGCTTCCTGCGTCAGCATGACAAGGGTGGGGGGACAAAGTTTGGAGGGACAAAGATGTAGGGAGATGCTTCCTTCGTCAGCATGACAAAGATTGGTGGACGAAGTTTGGGGAGATGCTTCCTTCGTCAGCATGACAAGGTTGGGGGATGAAGTTTGGAGGGACAATGTTTAGGGAAAATTTGAGGGTATGCTTCTACCCTATTTTTTGATGTCCTTTTAAAGTTTTTTGTTTTTGTAGGACAAAAAGTGGTTGTTTTTTGTGTTTTGGAAGTTGGTTAATTTTGTTTTTAAGGTCTGATTTGGTGCTGATTAGGTGTATTTGTAAAAAAAAGCGTCATAAAAATTGATGTCGTTCGTCGAAAAATTTAGTAGGATTATTAGTAAATATAAATTTTTGTAAGAAGAAATTTAATAAATATATTAATATTTTGTATAATCCTTAAAATGAGCTGATTGGTAAAATTTTAAGATTTGTTTGAGTCAACTTTTTACCTATACCTTTGACTCGCCGGCATCGAGAGGATGCACCAAATTTATTAATTTAATTTATTTACTATGAACAGATTACAAGAGAGCTATCGCTCTATGTACTTGGTGGTGGAACGTTTTATAGAAGCGTCGGACCCAACCGTTTTGGCCTTGATGCCGAATTTTGATTCGGAGTTTCAGGAATTTAAAGATGCTATGCTTGCTATCAATGTGGCGAGTGAACAACAGATTTACAATCGTACGGGAGTACGTGCGGAGAAAGTGCTGTTTCAAGGTGAACTCGCAGATGTGTGTGTTACGCTATCTTCGAGGGTTCGAGCGTATGCACATGATATTGGAGATATCAATTTGTTTCGTCGGTTTGACCGCCAACGGAGTCTGATTATGAATATGAGTGACACCTTGTGCCGGGATTATTGTCAACAGGTTCATGATGAGACAACAGTATTGTTGCCCTTGTTGACTACGTATTTGGTTACAACGGGTGAACTAGATGATTTGCAACGAGCAATAGACAAGTTTTGGGAATGGGTTTCGAAGCCACGAAATTCGATTTCGGAGAGACGGGTTAGTACGACAAATCTAGCGGAAGCTTTTGCTGTTTGTGCGGATAAAATGACGAGTATGGATATTCATATGCGTATGCTTGAAACGAGTCATCCGGAGTTGTATATGAATTATATTTATCGTCGTAAACTTGTTACTCCGAGTTATCGCAAGCTTTCGCTTCGTGGGGTTGTTCAAGGCGGTTTAGGGGAATTGCTTTCGGGCGTTACCGTTAAAATTGGTACGTTGAACGTGGAGACAATCACGACGGATAAGGGTTATTTTGAGTTTAAGAGTTTGCCTCCGGGAGTTTATATGGCTTCTTATGAATTGGAAGGCTATGAGACGCAATCGCAACCTGTGGCTATCGTTGCCAATGAGCGAAGAGATGTTAAGATAGAGCTGACCGAAGAAAATAGAGAACGAAATGCATCGTAGTAATTTGACTTGGGATTTATTTGTATGTGAAACTCCTGACTGAAAAGTCGGGAGTTTTTTTTTATAAAAAATGCATTAAGACAATTTCAAATACAACTTTCCGGTTTAAAATATACCTCAAAATAAATTTTCGGAGTTTAATTTATTTGGCTATTTTTGAAAGTGAATACTGTTTAAAAGATGATTTTTAGACGAACTGACGTTATGCGACATTAAAACAAATTATGTGGAATTTAGAAAAAATAAAACAATATATATCTGATGGTGTAGAAGAAAACATACACTTGGATTATAAAGGTGCTGATTCTATTTCAAGCACCAACGAGAAAAAAAACGAAATTTCAAAAGATGTTAGTGCTTTTGCAAATTCAGACGGTGGAGTTATAATCTATGGAGTGAAAGAATATGACGAAGCTGATAAAAATCATCTCCCAGAAAAGATACAACCTATCAATGGAAATGAATATTCTAAAGAATGGCTTGAGCAAGTAATCAATAGCACAATTTCTCCAAAAATTCATAACATCAAAATAACACCTGTCCAAACAGGAGATATTAAGGATAACCAAGTAATTTATGTGGTAGAAATTCCCAAAAGTACCACCGCTCATCAAATGAAAGATAAGCGATATTATAGACGTTTTAATTTTCAATCAATTCCAATGGATGATTGGGAAATAAAAGATATAATCAATCGAAGTTCTCAAACTGAATTTGAACTTTATTTTGAAACAACTCCACCTAAAAATATTATTGAAAAATGGCCACCGTTGCCTCCAAAAATAATAATAGATATATGGATTCTCAACTCTGGAACTAAAGTTATTAAATATTTAGATTGTTTCATTAGTGGTGATACTAACACTGCCAAAAATATTATTAAGCCTTATGTAACAGGAGAATTTCAAAAACACTTTTCTAATACTATTGAAAGGGAAATAACTATAAAAAGTAACACATTTGTTATCAATTCAGAAAGGATAGTTATTCTACCAAATACTTCTCGACTTATTGGACAAATTGAAATTAGAGAAAATTTCATACTGGAAAATAATAAAATGTATTTTCAAATTTCAACGGAAGATAGAGTAGAATATTTAAATTATGAAGGAAAAGAAATAATAGAATAAGGTCGCATGACAGCAACTACAATGTTGGCGGCAAGTGTAACAAACCACCGTTATAAATGACACAGCAGACAAAAAAGATATTTAATTAGAAAAATGACACCGAGAATTGAAACATTAAACGAAAAGAAATTAGTGGGCAGACGACTAACAATGAGTTTTGCCGACTACAAAATTTTCGAACTTTGGCGGACTTTTTCACCCAGACGAAAAGAAATAGCAAACAACTTGACAAATGACCTCATTTCATTGGTTGTTTATAAACCCAATCATTTTGTAGACTTCCTGCCGACGAACGAATTTGAAAAGTGGGCAACCGTTGAAGTTGCAACGTTTGACAATGTGCCGACCGAAATGGAAACGTTTGTTTTACAAGGCGGACTTTATGCGGTGTTTGACTACAAGGGTTTGAACACGGACAATTCTATTTTTCAATATATTTTGGGAACTTGGTTGCCAGCCTCGGATTACATTTTAGACAACAGACCACATTTTGAAGTTTTGGGCGACAAATACAAAAACAACGACCCGACATCAGAAGAAGAAATTTGGATTCCAATAAAAATGAAATGAGAATACTAGCTGCTAACAGCGGTTTATGATAATGGCTGGTTTTATTTTCTAAGCCAGAAAGTACTCTAAATAAGCAAAATCATGGGTGCTGATTTTGTTTGCCCCTGCCCTAAAGGGAGCAAAATCATGGGTGCTGATTTTGTTTGCCCCAACCCTAAAGGGAGCAAAATCATGGGAGCTTTGAAGAAACAAAATTGGACTATCAAAAAATTCTGTTTTTTAGTCATGTATAGTTTTTATATGGGTTGATTATTATTTTTAATACTATTTAATAGTTATCTTCGGCCCGAAATTGAAACTAACTATCTTTATGAAGTATTTTTATTTATTACTTATTACACTGACTGTTAATAGAGGGTTATCGCAAAGTTTACCGATTAACTTTGAAGGAGATGTTACGACTGCAGACTTTGTAAATTTTAACGGAGGAACGGGAATTGTAACTACTAATCCAATGCCATCAGGAAGCAATACGAGCAGTTTTGTTGCACAAATAATTAGAGATGGTGGAGCAACTTGGAGTGGAAGCAAAATTATATTGACAGACAATCTTGATTTTTCTGTATTAACGAAAATCAGGATGAAAGTATATACTACGGCACCAATCGGAACAACCGTTAAGTTTAAATTAGAAGGGACAGGGACATCCGTAAACGTTGATGCTACTACAACTGTTTCCGGAGCATGGGAAACTTTAGAATGGATTTTTTTTGGCACACCTAACAACCTTAACGAATTGGTTTTTATGTTCGATTTTGGAAATGTAGGTGATGGTACCGCCAATTCTACTTTTTACTTTGATGATATTGAACAGATAGCAGGAGAAACGGCTCCAATACCAACGTCTTTACCAATTGATTTTGAAACAGGAATCGTTAACACTGACTTTATAAATTCTTCCGGATCTACAGCAAGTATTATTTCAAACCCTCAAATTGATGGTGTCAATTCGAGTAATACAGTTTGTCAAATCGTACGAAATGGCGGAGCATATAATGCCGGAAGTAAAGTTTTTATTGACAGCCCTATCGATTTATCCAGCATGTGGCATATTTCCATGAAGGTTTATACAACAGCTCCGGTTGGTACAAGAATTAAATTGGAATTAGAAAACATAAGCGGAGCAACCAGTTTAGATTATTTAACAACAGTGTCCGGAGCATGGGAAACGGCTAGCTGGAATTTTGATGGTCAAGCTAATACTTATGATAGAATACAATTTCTTTTTGATTTTGGTAATGTAGGAGATGGTTCAACAACCTCTACCTTTTTGTTTGATGATGTACAACAATTTGTAGGACCTGCTCTACCAGAACCGGTGGCAACGAGCCTACCCGTTGATTTTGAGAACAGTGTTGTTACTTCAGACTTTACCAATTTTTTCGGTTCAATAGCCTCTGTTATTCCAAATCCGCAAATAGATGCAAACAACCCAAGTGCGACCGTTGGTCATTTTATTAGAAGTGGTGGTGCGGGATATGCTCGTAGTAAGCTGGCATTAACAGACTTTATTGAGAATATGTCTGCTTTTGGAACTATCTCTATGAAAGTATATACAGATGCACCTGTAGGCACTTTAATGAAATTTAAGTTAGAAAGTAATGTAGCTGCTTTTGGAAAAGAACAAGACGCCTTTACTACTGTATCGGGCGAATGGGCCACCTATACTTGGGACCTTTCAAACGGAGATAATGCAATTTATAATGTACTAACCTTGATGCTTGGTTATGGTACACCAAATGATGCGTCAGCAAATGCTACCTTCTTGTTTGATGATATTGAACAAGTGGCTACTTTGAGTAACGGCAATGATTACACATTCAATATAGATGAAGTAAAAAGTTACCCAAACCCTGCAAAAGATTTTTTGACGATAAGTTCTAAAAATAAGACTATTAAAACAATAACTCTTTTTGATATTCTTGGGAATCAGGTTACCACTGTTTATCCAAACAGTCATGAAGTGACCCTTGATGTGTCTGATTTTGCCAGTGGTGTTTATATTGCAAAAATTTTAACCCTTGAAGGAGTGGGCAATATTAAGTTAATCCTAGAGTAGGAAAATCAGAAATAGCTATTATTCCCCAACACTATACCTAAAGCAAGGAAAGAAACCGGGAAACCCCATTTTGCAATAGAAATTTAACTTTTCAATAATTATAAAAAACAACCTCGTTTAGTGATTTCTAAACGAGGTTTGTTTTTTAGTGTTGTGAAAAACTAATATATTTGCTTTTCAATTGATTAAGGTTGGGAGGTTTAAAAAAATCATTACTTAAAACAGAACTATGAGTGAATACATAAAAATTGGGTTGCAAGTTTGTTGGTTGGCGGTGTTGCTTTATTGGTTTGTTTCGGGGTTTTCTGCTAAAAAGGCAGTGTATCAAGAACCTTTGTTTAAAAGGGTACTGCTTTATTGGTTTCCTTTGGTTGTTGCTGTTTTATTGTTAGGTCCGGGTGAATGGTTTGGACATACTTTGATTAGAGAAAATTTTGTTCCTCATACTAATTTTGTTGGTCTAGTTGGTTTAGTGTTTTGTGTTTGCGGTGCTGTTATCGCTTGTTGGTCGAGGTATACTTTAGGGAAAAACTGGAGTTTGTCTGTGCAAAAAAAGGAAAACCCCGAATTGATAGAAAATGGACTTTATAAAATTGTTCGTCATCCTATTTATTCCGGTCTTTTGTTGCTTTTTATTGGTAATGCCATTATTGTTGGCGATTATCGTGGGATTATTGCCGTTGTAATTGTTTTTGTTTCCTTTTGGTTCAAACTTAAAAAAGAGGAGAAATTGTTGGTTGACCATTTCGGAAGCAAGTATATTGATTATAGAAAAAGAACGAAAGCTTTAGTGCCTTTTGTTGTTTGAGGGGAGGAAAGTTGCGGGTTGCGGGTTGCGGGTTGCGGGTTTCGGGTTGCGAGTTGCGGGTTTCGAGTTTCGGGTTGCGGGTTTCGAGTTGCGGGTTGTGAGAAGCAAGAGGAAAGAAGCAAGAGGAAAGAAACCTTTTTTTGACGCAACCCTTTTAGAACTGTTACATCTTGAATAAAAATACTATGAAAAAAATATTTCTTTTATTGTTTGTTTTTGCTTTGTTTGGGTGTGAGAACACGGATGATGGCACTACAACTGCTTTGCCGGAATTGACGACTGAAGGCAAGAACACGTATGGCTGTACGGTTGATGGGGTTAACTTTTTGCCGAAGGATCGGGTGATTGGTTCGCCGTATTATACGCCTATTTTATTGGGACGGTATGTTTATGATTTGTATTATTTTGATGGGTATCATTTTATGCTTTATGCTAATAATGAAGTTTTAAAAAAATTTATCAGTATTGAATTGAGTGGCGGTGAATCGCCCTTGGTGGAAGGAGCTACTTATCCGATTACGGTTCATCAAGCTAATTCGATGCATGGTTTTTATGAACATTGGGGCGAGACGGTTGATAACGGCGACGGCACGGGGTTTACTCCTGTTTATGAATATACTACTAACGACGTTTATACCGGTGAATTAGAAATTGTGAAACTTGATACGGTGAATAAGATTATTTCAGGCCGGTTTTGGTTTGATTGTGTTGAAATTCATTCGGGTGAACTTGTTCGGATTAGAGATGGACGGTTTGATGTTCAGTATACGATTGATTTTTAAGTAGTGGGTTTCCAACATTATTAAAGTTGCTTTTGATGGAGTATTTTATTATTTGTTTAGCGGCTTTATTGGGTTCGGGGCTGACGCTTTTTTCGGGCTTTGGACTGGGGACTATTTTAGTTCCGGTTTTTGCTTTGTTTTTCCCTATTGATATTGCCATCACGTTGACTGCAATTGTTCACTTTTTGAATAATCTTTTTAAGCTGGCGTTGCTTGGCAAAAAGGCAGACAAAGCGATTGTGTTTAAATTTGGGGTGCCTTCCATCCTAGCGGCTTTTGCGGGAGCTTATTTGTTGACGTATATCAGTCACCTTGCTCCTCTTTTTGATTATACGTTTATGGATAGCACTTTTTATGTGATGCCCGTTAAGTTAACCATAGCGGTTTTGCTTTTTGTGTTTTCGCTTTTTGACTTGGTTCCAAAATTGAGTAATCTTCAATTTGACATGAAGTATTTGCCGTTAGGTGGATTGCTGAGTGGTTTTTTTGGTGGGCTTTCGGGAAATCAAGGAGCTTTGCGAACGGCGTTTTTGGTTAGGGCTAATTTGAGTAAAGAGGCTTTTATCGGGACGGGAGTTGTAATTGCCTGTTTGGTTGATATTTCACGGTTGACTGTTTATGCTAATCAATTGGTTCACTTTGGGGAGGATTTAAATTATGGTCTTTTGATTTCGGCAACGGTTTCTGCTTTTATTGGGGCTTATTTTGGTCATAAACTATTAAAGAAAATCACGCTAAAAACCGTTCAGGTTGTTGTTGCGGGCATGCTGATGTTGTTTGCTGTTTTGTTGGGGCTGGGGATGATTTAATTGAATTGAAAAAAAACTGACTGATTGAAAAGATTAATTATTATTTTGCATTACACTATTTTAACTGTTATACCATATTATGAAAATACAATTACCTTTTAACACCGCACTTGTTTTATTATTGGGTTTTATCTCTTTAACGGGTTACTCCCAATGCTGGCAAAATATAACAAAGGGATTGAATCACTCTATTGGTTTAAAAAGTGACGGTTCTATGTGGTCTTGGGGATATAACGGTTATGTTCAATTGGGGGACGGCACGAATATAAGTAAAAACTCTCCTATTCAAATTGGGACGGCAACGGATTGGCAAGCCGTTTCAGCTGGACAGAATTATAATGTTGCTTTGAAAAACAATGGTACGATTTGGGCATGGGGAACAAATAGTTATGGTGAGATTGGGAACGGTACCAGCAATAACTTTGTTTATAGTCCGATACAAATTGGGACAGCTACCGACTGGGTTAAAATTGTTGCCGGACATACACATACTTTAGGTTTGAAAAGTAACGGTACCTTATGGGCTTGGGGACAGAATGGATCCGGTCAATTGGGCGATGGAACTACGGTAGATAAAACCACTCCGGTACAGATTGGCACCGATACTGATTGGTTAATCATTGTTCCGGGGTTTACGCATAGTATGGCTATCAAAACTAATGGTACGTTATGGAGTTGGGGAAGTAATGGCAATGGAGAACTGGGCGACGGAACATACACCGCTAAAAGTTCACCTGTTCAAGTAGGGACTGAGACAAATTGGGTAACCGTTTCGACGGGAAAATATCACAGTAAAGCCATCAAATCAGATGGAACGTTATGGACTTGGGGTAGCGGAATATTTGGCTTACACGGAGATGGTACGGGTAACGATAACACAGGTTTTAATAAAACCTCCCCTATTCAAATTGGAACCGCTACAAACTGGACAAGTGTTACCGCAGGATATGAAACCTGCACAGCTCTTAGGGCTGATGGTTCTTTATGGGTATGGGGTAAAAACAATTATGGGCAAGTGGGCGACGGAACTTTTGTTACGCGAAATATTCCGATTCAAAATACTACGGCTGTGAATTGTGTTGCTATTTCAACGGGAAGGGGATTTCATGATTTAGCCCTTAATGCTACGGGTGAAATTTGGTCGTGGGGTTTAAATATATTTGGGCAATTAGGGAATGCAACAAATACGAACAGTAGTATTCCGGTTAACATTGCCTGCGAAGCGTTATCGATTGACGATGTTAGTTTGAATGGAAATGGAATAACATTTTATCCAAATCCGGTTAAAGATATGTTGTATTTCCAATCGGAGCAATCAATCATAAAAGTTGCTATTATTGATATGGCCGGAAGAACTTTGAGTTTGAAGACTGTTGAGCAAAACAAATTGAATTTGAGCGAGTTGATTTCGGGAAATTATGTTTTGAAGATTTATACTGAAAGTGGAGTTACTAGCCGTATTTTGGTAAAGGAATAGTTATTGTTCAGAACAAGATAAATGTGCAATAAAATTAGTTTTATATATGAATCGTTATAGGATTAAAGTAACTCACAGTTTAGACTCATTACAGAAATTAACTGTTTTTGAGTTATGGAATAATGAATATCCTCAACAATTAGTTCATGAACGTATTACTGATTTTGAAAACTATTTAGACCTTTTAATAGCTACTAAACATTATTTACTTTAAGACGAAAATGAAGCAATTATAGGTTGGGGAATTATATTTGTGAGGGATTCCGAACAATGGTTTGCCTTATTGATTGATTCAAGATTTCAGGGAATGGGTTTAGGAACATTCCTTTTAAATGAATTAAAAAAAACTCAACCTGAATTGAACGGTTGGGTTATTGATCATGAAAATGATTTGAAACAAAATGGAAAACCTTATTTATCTCCTCTAGCTTTTTATAAAAAAAATAATTTTGAAGTTCTTGGGAATTTCAGAATTGAAAATGAAAAGTTATCAGCGGTAAAAATAAAATGGCATTCGAATTAAAGGAAGTTTAGGGTTTTGTTTTTTCTTTTTTAGTTCTTTTATATCCTTCTATCCATGATTTTTGCCAACCGATGGAAACGGTATCAAAATTTTGACCAACGCGAACGACTGCTCCCGTGCTTACGGCGATTTTTAGGGAACTTAACTTGCCTGTTGGGAATACGGTTGTTAATCCGATTCGAGAATTAGAAGCCCTGTCGTCTTTTACCCCACCATTTACCGTTGAATTTCCGCCAACGTAATAGGTTGAATTTACGGCTACCCAAAAAAACGGGGTAATGTTATAACTAAGGTGGCCTTGAAAAGCTCCTAATGGTTCTTGTGAACGAGTAGATTCTCCGGGATAGAAACTGTTGTTATCGGTAAAAAGCCAAACCCCTGCATAGCAATCCAGCAACCATTTTTTACTGATGGGATGAGAAACAGCCAGTTCAGGAAAAAACGCCCAACGATTTGCTCCGAGGTTAATTAACTTATCCGAAAAATATTGACCGGTGGGAACTACGACATTCAAACTGGCTCCTAAAATTGTTTTTCGGGGCGATTGAGCAATTTCTTTCATTGTACTTGCCGGGGCATTGTGGAACAAAACCGAAAGGCGAACTCTCATGTCGGAAAACCCGGAGCGATTGATTTCCGTTGCTTCTTCGTTTAAATCGCCCGTAACGTTTGCCCATGAATATGGAGCTACTACAAAAAGCTGAGAAGACATTCCCATCATGTCAAAAGTGTGTGAAACGCCAAGGCTTAATCCTTGAACTTGAGCTTTGACATTCTCGACAGGCAAGGTGGCATCGGTGAGAATTTCACCCTCAGAAAATAAAAATCCGGTTACTAAGGTTGTGGTGTTTTTTGGAACCCAAAGGTAGGCTCTAGGAGCTAATTCTTGGGAAAATAGGTTATTTGCAATAAGCAAGAGGCAAAGTTTGATTCCCAGAATGGTGTTTGTTTTTCGGAAGGTTATCATTGCGGGATGGTTTCTTTTGGTGTTTTTGGTAATGGGTGATTTTAGAAATCAAGTTAACTTCACTATTATCGTATAGTAAAGATAGGATAAATCTAAAAACCTAAAAAACAAAAAGAAAAAGAATTATTTAAGTGCTTTAAAATAGTTCTTTAGCAAGCCGTCGTTCTCGTAAGTGGGTGTAAAAACTTCTAAGATTTGCGGTTGTTCTGTTGTTTCAAAAAAGGAGTTGAGTTCTTTTTCCAATGACTCTTTATCACTTGCTTTTCTGTATTGAAAACGGTACATGTTCGCTAACGATTCTGCTGTTAAGCAATGTGCGGTTTCAAAATAGGTGTGGAACATTTCATTTTCCTGATGACCGGGTAAGATGCGGAAGATACCTCCTCCTCCATTGTTGATGACAATGATTTTGAAGCTTTTAGGAATGTAGTTGTTCCATAAGGCATTGCTGTCGTAAAAGAAACTTACATCGCCCGTTATTAAAACGGTGTCTTTTTTATTGGCCACAGCAGCACCGATGGCGGTGGATGTGCTACCGTCAATTCCGCTGGTTCCACGATTGCAAAAAACTTCTATTGTATTTTTTAAATCAACTAATTGGATGTAGCGAATGGGTGAACTGTTGCCCACCTGCAATTGACAATTTTCCGGTAAATGGTTATTTATTATTTCAAAAGCTTTAAAATCGCAAAACGGAATTTCCGCTAAGTATAAATCGTGCTTTACTTTACGGCTTTGTTGAATATGAAATCCGAACTTACTGTAATTGCTATCAATATATTTTGTGTAAGGCAAAAACTGATGGAAAAAATCGCTAGGATTTGCTTCAAAATGAAAGGTTAAACTACCAAAGGTATCATAGGCACGCAAACGGTCTACATGCCAATGGTTATCGGGTGGATAATCACGCAAGAGACTTTTGATGCGTTTGGATACAATCATTCCACCAAAAGTCAGGACGATTTCAGGTTGAAACGCCAGTACTTCTTCCTCGTTAAAAGGGGTGATGATTGAATCGATATGGTTTAAAAAAGATTCATGATGCAAATTAGAGGTAGCTTCCGTCATGACAATTACCGAGGGGTCGTTTGCCAGATGGTTGATGATTGCAGGGTCTAATTCATTTGGGTCGAGTGTTCCTATGAGGATTAACTTTTTTCGGGCGGTATTCCAAATGTTTGTTGAAGCAATTATGTCTTCGAACGGAATATTGCGGTATACTTTCCCAAAAGTAGAAATCATGGTATCTACGGAAGACACATCCATGGTTTCGTATAATGGTTCTTCGAAAGGAGCGTTTATGTGGGTTGGCCCTAATTTAGAAAAGGCTTTGTTAAAAGCTTCGTTGATTTTAAGGTCGTTTTCTTCCGATGCTTCTTCGGTTAAATTAGCATTAAAATGGGTATGATTTGCCAATACATTTTCCTGGCGAATGGTTTGACCGTCGCCAATGTCTACTTTCTCTTTAGGTCTATCGGCCGAAATAATGACAAGGGGAATCTGACTATAAAAAGCTTCGGCCACCGCCGGATAAAAATTAAGAACGGCAGAACCTGAAGTACAGATTACGACAACAGGTTTTTTGACTTGTTGAGCAATTCCTAACGCAAAAAAAGCAGCACAACGTTCGTCGGCCACGCTATAACAAGTGAAATAAGGATTTGCTGTGAAGCCAATCGTTAAAGGAGCATTTCTGGAACCCGGTGCAATGACAATATGCTGAATACCTTTGGCATGGCAAATTTCGATGATGCTTTGAGCAAGCGGTATTTTAGGATATATCATTCTTTATTTTAAAAATTGAGCCGTAGGTATTATATTTAAATTTAGGTTACACAAATTTATACTTTAGATAACAATAACAAGGTTTATAAACCTTTAAAGTTTTGTTATCTTTGAACAACTTTTCAACATTATGGAGATAATCATTAGACCTTATACCGAAAACGATGTTCCTGCGATATTAGCTATTGTGAATGATAACATTTTGAATTCAACTTCACTCTATGATTATTCGCCGCGAACATTAGAACAACAAAGTAATCTTTTAAAAGAAAAAGTGGCGAAAAACTTTCCGGTGCTAGTGGCTGAAAAAAAAGGAGAAGTTGCCGGATTTGGCATGTATGGAGAATTTCGTTATCGGGAAGCCTATCGCTTCACGGTAGAGCATTCTGTTTATGTTGCCAAAAAAAATAAAGGAAAAGGTGTTGGCGGAAAATTATTGAAAAATTTAATTGCTCATGCAAAAGCACACAAAATACATACCATGATTGGTGTGATTGATGCAGAGAACAAAGGAAGCATTCAGTTTCACGAAAAATATGGGTTTAAAAAAGTTGGCGTTATTAAAGAATCAGGGTATAAATTTAACCGCTGGTTAGATTCTGTTTTTATGCAACGGATTTTAAAGTGAAATTTGGAGATTTGAAAATTTGGAAATTTGGAAATTTGAAAATTAGAACACAGATTTAAGAAATTAGTAAAATCTAAAAAATCTATTATTTCATAATTTCTTCAATTTTTAATATCAGTGTTCAAACAAAGGTTTTAAATAATTAGAACACAGATTTAAGAAATTAGTAAAATTTTAAAAATTTATTTGATTTCTTAAATCTGTGTTCCTATGTACTAAGCTTTAAAAAGAGGAGCGAAAATTAACTCGCCAACCACTCTAAAATTTCCTTATCATTTGGGTTTGTTCTTGGGCTGATTACTTTTTCTAATTCGCCCTTTTCGTTTAAGAGGTATTTTTGAAAATTCCATTCAACCTCACTGTCTTCTAACCCATTTTTAGCTTTTTGAGTCAGGAATTGATAAATGGGATGCATTTCTTTTCCTTTCACTGTTATTTTACTCATCATTGGGAAAGTTACTCCGTAGTTCTTTTGACAGAAGGAAACGATTTCTTCGTTTGTTCCCGGTTCCTGTTTCATGAAATCATTTGCCGGAAAACCGATAATCACTAATCCTTTGTCTTTATATTCTACATATAATGCCTGTAAATCTTTATATTGAGGGGTTAATCCGCATTTAGAAGCGGTATTGACTACCATTATTTTTTTTCCTTTCAGAGTGGCAAAATCAAACTCTTTCCCTTCTATGTCTTGCACTTTAAACGTGTGGATGGATTGTTTCATAACTTTTTCTGTTGTTGTGTTTGCCGTTTCTTTTTTGTTTTGAGCTTGGTTTTGACAACTCATTAGCATCACACAAGCTACTAATACTATAAAATTTGTTTTCATACGTTTCTTTTTATTTCAAATTTACAAACTTTCTGATGATAGCCGACCTAAACAAATCATAATTTGGTTTTAAAAAAAGGCTATTTTTTATAATATTTCTTGTATTTGATAAAAGACAATACGCCTAACAAAGTCACTAATAATATGGATACGTAAACAAATGTTGGTGTAACTACTTTATCACCACTGGCATAGGAATGTAAACCGGTGAGGTAGAAATTCACTCCGAAATAGGTCATTAAAATAGAATAGAAAGCAAAAACGCTCATTAAATTGAATACCCATTTGCCACGTAAAGCAGGCACGAAACGAGCATGAATGACAAAAGCATAGACCATGATACTGATTAAAGCCCATGTTTCTTTTGGATCCCAACCCCAATAACGGCCCCAACTTTCATTAGCCCACTGACCTCCTAAAAAGTTACCGATGGTGAGCATGACTAAACCGATGGTTAATGCCATTTCGTTGATATAAGTGATTTCCTGAATGTTCAGGTTCATTCGTTCTTTGTTTTTGTCGTTAGTTAAAAGAATCAATAACAAGGAAACAATTCCCAAAATCATTCCCAAAGTGAATGGTCCGTAACTAGCTACAATAACGGCTACGTGAATCATTAACCAATAGGAATTTAAAACCGGTTGTAAGTTTGCAATGGCGGGATCCATCCAATTCCAATGAGCAATCATTAAAATCATGGAAGCGACAAAAGCTGCAGAAGCCACGGTTAGTTTAGATTTTCTGTCAAACGCAAGGCCGAAGAACATGGTTGCCCAGCCCACATAAATCATACTTTCGTAGGCATCGCTCCAAGGAGCATGACCGGAAATATACCAACGAGCAATTAACCCGAGAGTATGTAAAGCAAACAGCAGACCAATAAAAACATGGAATGTATTCACGGTGTAATTCACCCATTTTGATGAATTGAAAATTTGAATGACCGTGAAAATCAACATTAAAACACCGGCGAGCATGTATAAATAATACAACCGTTTGAAAATGTCGTATTTATTATAAAGTATTTCAGCGTCGATTTTTTTATCGGTTGGACGAACTTTGCTTCCGTATCTAATTTGGAATTTCTCCAATCCGCCAACAATTTCATTGGCAAAGTTATAATCATTCTTTTCCGTTGCTTCCACTAATGTTTGCATGTAGGCCGGAAGAATGTTTTTAAGGTTTTTCAGTTCGGTATCTTGGTATTGTTCTAATTCGAGGTAAGAAATCCATTTGTTATTTTCATCATTAGGCACGGGGAAAATGCGTAAAATGCTTCCGGATAAAGCAGAATTTAAAATAACAACCTTTTTATCGGTTTCGATAAAATCTTTTTGAAACTGATTAGGTATGACTGCTTTATAAGCTTCGTCTAGGTAAGGTGTTAATTTGTAGTTTCCTTTTTCATCAAAAAAGCTGATGAACGGAACTAATTTAGCGTCTTTGTCAACGTTTAATATTTTGCGAATGCTGTCGTTTCCTCGTTTGATATAAATCAATGGCACTTCAAACCAAGCATTCGGCGTTTGTGACATGGATAAAAATACCTGATCGGAATTGTAATCTCTATAATGGTCACTTTTACTTACTTTACGTAACAATTCACTCGAAAACGTGTTGACCGGTTTCATTCGCCCGCCATCATCCTGAATTACTAATCGACCGAATTTAGCGGCATGTTCTTTGTTTACGATGTTTGCATCGATGAATTTTTCCACTTCAGCCAAGGAAGGTCGTTGGTGATTTTGATCCTGAGCAAAACCAACATTCATGAAAAAGAAAAATGCAATGGAAAGTAAAGCTGCTTTTTTCTTTTTTACGTTTTCCAATTTGCGTTTGATATCTGCGAAACGAGTGTTTTTATCAAACAAAATAGCCATCATTGCCAGGTATAATAGAAAATAACCTATGTAAGTTATCCAAGTTCCCCAGAAATCGTGGTTTACAGAAAGTACGGTTCCTTTTTCATCTTGGTCAAAAGAAGCTTGAAAAAAACGATAGCCTTTGTAATCTAAAATATTGTTCATGAAAATATGAGCATCTTCTTTTTTGCTCCCATCAATTACGGTAACTAAACTTTCGAAAGCTGAAAAACTGTTCATGGTTCCCGGATATCGTTTTCCAATAAAATCATTGAGTTTGATGCTAAAAGGTAATTCATACACTTTGCTGCCAAAGATTAAGGTGAAATCTAAATCTCCTAACTTAACATTCTGTGGTATGCTCATTTTTCCTTTTGAACCGACTAAGGTAACTTCCTCTTTTTTTCCGTTGGCTTCGACTTCAACAATCAAAACATCATCGGTGAATTTGTCTTTCCAATCATTATTAGATTCCCAAGCTTTTTTTCCTTTAATTGGTGCTTCGGGAAGCACAAACTGTGCTCCTGCTATGTTGTAAAGGGAACGAAACATCAAAGGCTGAACAGAATCTTTCACAACCAACCCTTTTAATTTATCTGCCATTCGCATAAAATCTCCTCCAAAAGTTGATTTGATGAAATAGGAATCGCCTTCTTGAAGAATATTAATGGCTCCGTCTGTTGCTTTGTTGAAAGCAAACAAAATACCATGCAAACTTTGAACTTCTCCTGATTTTAAATAATGTTCATGACGGGTTCCATCGCTGGATTCTACCAATTTTAAAAAGGTTTCTCCTTTTTCATCGGGTTTGATGACTTCGGTAGCGTTCATGATGTAATTTTTATACGTCACCGAATAGGGTTTTGCATCAAAATCATCCGTAATTGAAAAATTATTATTGGCAACTTGCGATAGTATCAAGGGTTTTTCAAGGGTTTTTCTTTTTGGTTCTCCTTTATAATCACCATCGGTCAAAACGGTCAGGTAATTTTTATCAGAAAAAAAGCGGCTTTCAGTGGCTCCTTCCCGTATGGGCATAATTCCTTCAAAACTGATATATCGCGTAATGAAAGCTCCCACTAAAATGAAGATAAACGATAGGTGAATTAACAAAGTGGCCCATTTTTCTTTCTTCCAAAGTTGATAGCGTTTGATGTTTCCAAAAAAGTTGATGACAAAGAAAACCATGATTACTTCAAACCACCAGGCATTAAAAATCCAAATTCGGGCAGTATCAGTATCGTAATAGCTTTCAATAAACGTTCCGGCCGCCATTGCTGCTGCAAAAATTAAAAACAAGGAAGCCATGAGGCGAGTTGAAAAAAGAAAGGAATATATTTTCTTGTCCATAGTGAAGTAATATAATATTGAAAACACAAAAATACTTATAAAAGAAAGATTAAAATCTGTTTTATGTCATTTTTTAAGTCAAAATTAAGGTCTGTTTTAATTTCTAAATTAGCCATATATTTTTGTTATTTTTGCTCTATGGTTTCAGTAGTATTAATTGGTTCAGGAAATGTAGCCCAACATCTCATCGCTGCTTTTTTACAAAGTGATGATGTTGAGTTAGTTCAGGTATTTTCAAGAAAGAAAGAGGAGGTGGCTCATTTACTTCCGAATGAAAAAATTACTGCTGATTTTTCAACTTTGAAACAAGTCGATGTTTACGTTATTGCTGTTTCTGATAATGCCATTGCGGAAGTTTCGTCGAAAATACCTTTTGAAAACAGCTTAGTGGTGCATACTTCGGGCAGCATGCCTTTAGCTATTTTAGATAGCAAAAACAGACGAGGCGTTTTTTATCCTTTGCAAACATTTACTAAAAATAAGGCGATTAATTTTAAAGAAATTCCGATTTGTTTGGAAAGTGAACACGAAACCGATTTTATCCTTTTAGAAAAGCTTTCCAAAAGTATTTCAACTGTGGCCTACCCTATTTCTTCTGAACAACGGAAGGCGTTACATGTTGCCGCGGTATTTGTTTGCAACTTTGTAAATCATTTGTATGAATTAGGAAGTTCGATTTGTGTTGAAAATCAACTGCCGTTTTCGATTTTGCAGCCTTTGATTCAAGAAACGGCAAATAAGATCCACACCTTGTCTCCCGCAGAAGCTCAAACCGGGCCGGCTAAAAGAAACGATACACAAACTATAAATGCTCATTTAGCGTTTTTGTCTGATGACAATCAGAAAGAAATTTATAAACTCTTAACAAAATCAATTATTGACCATGGCAAAAAGCTATAAAGAAATAATGAACGACATCACCACCTTTGTTTTAGATGTTGATGGCGTTTTAACGGATAGTTCTGTTCACATAACCCCTACGGGCGAAATGCTAAGGGTGATGAATATTCGCGATGGATTTGCAATGAAAGCAGCCCTAGAAAGTGGTTATAACGTTTGTATTATTTCCGGCGGAAACAATGAAGGTGTTCGTATTCGATTAAGGAATTTAGGAATTACCGATATTTATTTAGGCTCACCGGATAAAGTGGAAACTTTTAAAGAATACTGTGAAATCTATCACATCAAACCGGAACAAGTGTTGTATATGGGTGATGATATTCCTGATTATCATGTGATGCAATTGGTTGGTTTACCAACGTGTCCCCAAGATTCTAGCCCGGAAATAAAAGCAATTTCAAACTACATCTCACATAAAAACGGCGGAAAAGGAGCCGTTCGGGACGTTATTGAACAAGTGATGAAAGTGCAGGGAAAATGGCATTTGTATTATAATGGGAAACACGATTAGTCTTTTAGTTATGGGTTATAGGTTATGAGTAATTGGTTTTGGGTGTGTATGAGATTGCTATGGGATGAGAAAAGAATCGTAAGAAGATTGTGGGGCATCAGCTACCAAGAGATGCCTTCAATTTGAAAAAAATGTCTTCACTTTGAAGAAAGAGGGAATGATTTGTTTTTTGTTTTAACCACGGGGAGCACAAAGGATGACACAAGGTTCACGAAAGGTTTTTGATTATTTGATTTTTTAATTCTTTAGTTTTTTAATTTTTTTTACAATGTAATATTTTTTTCTCTAAGTTTGTGTTAATCAGAATTGTATTAATCATGTATACAATTTTGTTATCGATACCACAATTTCCAAAAACAGTTAACTTACCACTAAATACGATACACGGATTTAGTTGAGGTTTAATAAGCAATATATGAGAAAACCTCAAAATAACTGATTTTATACTCGATAACTATGAAGAAATTTTATTCTACTTCTCTATTTTTATTTTTAGGAATATTTTTACTAACTTCACAAAGCAATCATTTTTATTACTACAAAGGACAAAAAATTTATTTAACTGCTGATAAAAGTAAAGTTAGTATAACAACCAACTTGCAATTTCAAAAAAGTAGTATTTACAATTTAAGTATTAAAGATTTTGATTTAGTTACCTATGATAATCAGAAATTTTCAACTATTGAGTTTTTAAATGAACCTACTGAAATAGAGTTTATTCAAAAATTAAACACATTAAAATCTAACCCTAACATTAACCATGTCAATTTATTTTTCAAACGAGGTGATGGTGTTCCACCAATTGGAATTTCCACCTCGTTTTATATTAAAATAAAAAACCAAAGTGATTTACCTCTTTTGCAAACAAATGCAGCTTTAATTGATGCTCAAGTTGTTAATCAAGTTCCTTATATGCCGCTTTGGTATATTTTAAAATTGAACACAAATTCAATTGAAAATACCTTAACTGCAACATCCAAATTATGGGAAACAGGTTTGTTTGAAGAAGTTGACCCCGGGTTTTTGTTTGATTTTAGCCCCGATGAAATTACGGGTGAAAGCTCATCTACCAATAACACTACAACCAATTGTGTAAATGACACCAATTTCTCTGCCCTTTGGGGTTTGGATAATGCAACTAATCACGAGATAGACATTAACGCCTGTGCCGCATGGGAAATTACAGAAGGACAAGGAATAAGAGTTGCAGTTATTGATAATGGAATTGATAAAACTCATCTTGATTTAATTGATAACATAGATAATTTGAGCTTTAATATGAATAATGGTAGTTCTCCAAGTGCTATACCAAATGATTTTCATGGCACCCATATAGCTGGAACAATTGCAGCAATTAAAGATAATAATTTGCAAGTAACTGGTGTTGCCCCTAAGTCAAAATTGATTGATGTTAGTCATGATGGTTTTATGGTGCCTAACCAAACAGCACTAGAATATGCAAGTGGAATTAGTTGGGCTTGGCAAACTGGTGCAGATATTTTAAATTGTTCATGGGGTGATCATAATGGTGTTTATTATTCAATATATCATTCTTCAATTTTAGAAAGTTCAATTTTAAATGCTTTGACACTTGGACGAAATGGAAAAGGAACAATTGTTGTTTTTGCATCAGGAAATCATGGGGGTAATTACGCCTTTAATTATGGAGGCATGGATTATCCTGGAATTTTTAGTAATGATATAATTACCGTTGGAGGTATTAATGAATATGGTCAACGAGCAATATTTACTCCAGAAGCACAGTCATCGTATGGAGTAAAGCTTGATGTAGTTGCTCCAGGAATTAATATAACATCCACAAATCTAAATAGTGAAATATTAGAATCGTTTGGTACATCATTTGCGGCACCACATGTTACCGGCATAGCAGCTCTCATTTTATCAGTAAATCCTAATTTAACCCAAAAGCAAGTAGCTGATATTATAGAACAAACTGCTCAAAAAGTGGGTGGATATGGTTATAACCCAACTACAAATCGACCTAATGGGAATTGGAATATGGAAATGGGTTATGGTTTAGTAGATGCCCATGCCGCCGTTTTAATGGCACAACAAATGATAAGCACACCTTATGCAGATTTGTATATTGCAGATAATCCAAACGATTTTGGTTATGAACCAAGTGTTCCTTTAGTGAATTGGAACAGTCCTAGTATTTGGGTTAGAAATCAAAATTATAACATTCAAACGCATCAATCACCAAAATATCATCCTTATAATCCAAATTACGTTTATGTTAAAATTAATAACAGAGGGTTATTGCCATCTACAGGCTCTAATGTTTTAAAAATATATGCAAACTTACCTAATTCGAGTATTGGATTAGAAACTTCTACTTTCAGAGTTTCTAGCCTTTCTTTTCCAACAAATGACTCTTCTATTATTGCCCCTACCTTTTCCTTGCAAAAAATTGGTAGTGTTACTATTCCTGTTGTAAATGCTGGGGAAACTGTTATACTATCCATTCCTTGGAATGTACCTGACCCAAGAGGAATATTGTATTGCACTTCTTTAGAATTTAATACGTTTCTTTATGCTAAAATTATTTCTAGTACTGACGCAATAACTGTTCCTGAAACGACAGATTACTATCAAAATATTTTGAACAATAATAATATTGCCGGAAAGAACACTGTTTCAATAGTACCACAGAATTTAATAAACCCCGAGGACAATACAATAGTATATGAAACTTCTTTATTACTGATGAATTCAACAGCATTACCTTTAAACTTGAATTTAGAATTGATGAAAGAGGAAACAGAAACAGGCAAGTTGATTTTTGAAGAAGCTGAAGTTTCTTTACAAATGAATGAAACCTTATTTACAGCTTGGGAAAGAGGTGGCGAAGCAACACAGAACTTAACATCAACCAATGCACTCAATTTGAAACTCATTTCTACCGATAATGTTAAGCTAAACAATATCAATTTGCTTGCTAATGAAATTGGTCAAATGGATTTGAAATTTAATTTTTTAACAAGTGAATATACTGATAAAACAACATATACTTATCACCTTGTTTTGAAAGATACTAGTACTAGTAAAATTGTTGGTGGAACAACCCTTTTTATAGAAAAGCCCAGTAGGGAATTATTTTATGCGGATGCAGGTGATGATAAAGAAGTTGATTTAAATGAACCCATCACGATTAGTGCTACCGAAATTAGTGAACCTGCCATTTATAATTGGTATGATGTAGAAGGAAATTTAATTTTTACCGGTAAAGATTTAATTATAGCCACACAAGCGGCCACAAAATTTAAATTAGAAGTAATTGCCACGATAGATGGATTTAAAGATTATTCGGAAGTTGATGTTGCTATTAAACCAAGTATTTTATACTCTATTTCACCTATTCCAACTTCAAATAATATAACAGTCTCTTATAAATTAAATGAAGTAGGTTCCGCTTATATTATGATACTAGGAAGCTACGGCACAACGAATGCTTCTAATAACTACGTTTTAGATTTAAACAGCACAGAAACCACGATTGATATATCTAATTACCCCAATGGATTTTATACTGTTGCTTTAATTTGCAACGGACAGATTATTGATGCCAAAAATTTAGTTAAACAATAAAAAAGAAAGAAATTATGAAAAGATTGGTAATCCTTTTAGTGTGCTTTGGCTCCGTGAAATTTTCTTATTGTCAAACGTATCAATTAAGTAATACTTTTGGCACAAATGGTGTTGTTGAAACTGAAGATATTACTGAACCTAGAAAAACAATCATTACACCTGATAATAAAATTCTAACCATTGGTTTTAGTTTACTAGAAAGTCCAAATCCAGATTTGATAACACATTCTTTTTTAGTTAAGTTAAATCAAGACGGAACAACTGATGATACTTTTGGAAATAATGGTATAACTATTACTAATGTTGATTTTAAGGATATTCCAAGTGATGTAGTTTTTCAAGGTAACAACAAAATACTTCTCGGTGGACAATATACTTTGCAAAATCCATCAGAAGGTATTT
>NZ_PNJW01000038.1 GCF_013822155.1 Flavobacterium sp. | reverse complement strand
GTGGTTTTGCAAAATTTGGGCTTTAAGGCAAAATATTAATGTTAGTTATATTTTTGTAAACTTAAACTTAAATTGATACTTTTGGAAATACCAATCCCCAAACTTCGCAAAGCCACGGGACGTTTGAGAAAAAGTCTCCGCCTTTTCTCAAACAAGTGGGAAATATACAAGACTGAGGATGAAAGAAAAAATGTAAATTATTCGAGTGGCAAAATTAAAATTGTAAATTAGCACGCAGAGAATAACTCTCAATGTTAGCTAAAATGGAAGAAACAACATTAATAGAAATAAACAGTAAAGTCTTGATTTGGGCCCGAGAATCTCTAGCTATTACTCGTAATCAAGTTTCGGAAAAAATTAATATTTCTGCAAAGCGATTAATACAATTGGAAGAAGGCGAAAAGTTTCCTACTCTAAAAGAATTAAAAGAGTTTTCAAAACTATACAAACGAACAATAGCTACACTTTTATTATCACAACCCCCGAAGGAAAAACCTATACCAACCGACAGACGAACAATTAATTCATTGGAAATGGGAAGTTTTCATGAAAAAACTATCATGGCTGTTAGAAAAGCTCGTGCATTAGCTCAATCATATATTGAACTAAAAAATGAACTAAATGAAGATATTCCTAAACTAAATTTTAGTTCGTCAATTGATGAAAATCCTCAATTAATTGCTGCCAAAGTCAGAAATTCATTAAAGCTAGAAGATATTCGAGAAATATCTAGTTCTACTCAAGCTCTAGAAATCTATATTCAAAGAGTTGAATCTATGGGAATTAGTGTATATCAGTTGATGCTTTCGCAAGATGAAATTCGTGGTTTTACTGTTCTTGATGAATCTATTCCGATAATTGGTATAAAAAGAAATGACCCGGCAACTGCTAAAACTTTTACACTTTTTCATGAACTTGGACATGTACTTTTAAATGTAGATGGCTTATGTGATTTATCTGAAAGAACTAATATTGAAATTGAGAAATGGTGTAATGCATTCTCTGCAGAAATTCTCATTCCAGTTTCTGAATTGTTAGAAATGAAGGTTGTAATTGAGCAAAAACTTCAAGGAAATAAAATTTGGACTAAAAAAGATTTAATTGAACTAGCAAATTATTTCCATGTTGGACCACTAGCCATTTTACGGAGTTTACTTGAGAATAAACTTACTACTGTTGCATATTATAACGAAAGACATATCGCATGGAATAAGCCACAATTTGGTAGATCTAAAACTCCAGAAGGTCGCAACATTGCGAAAGAAACTATTAAAGAAAAGGGGAAAAACTATATTTCTTTAGCTTTTTCTGCTTTTGATCAAAACCGAATTGATTTAAAAGACTTATCTGATTTTTTAGGTGTTAAGTTATCTTATATTCCAAAAACAAGACAATTACTTAATATTTAAAAAATGCAATTAGATTTTAATCAATTTGAAAAAAACTATTTGATTGATACAAGTGCATTAATAATACTTGAATCAACTTTTAAATATGATAACCCTGTATTTAAAGCAATTTGGGAAGAAATCGAAGATTTGATTGGAAAAGGATGTTTTAAAACTATTGATTTTGTTGAAGAAGAAATTAATAGTTATGAAGGCAAGGAAGATTTCTTAAAAAAATGGGTACATAAATGGCGTAAATATCTTGTAGTTGATACCGATGCAGGAAGTATAAATGCAGCTCGACCAATAATTAATAGTGAATATAGCTCAGGTTTTTTTGACATGAAAAAACAAGCGGAAGGAAAAGAGGAAGCCGATCCTTACTTAATTGCTTATTGTAAAGTTCACAATTGCATATTGATTACAAATGAAAGTAAAACTAAGCATAATAAAATTCCTGCTATTTCAAAAAAGTATGATGTAAAATGCATAGATATCAATGATTTTTTAATTGATCGAAGCATGAGAATGGAACGAAAAAAATAATGCCTACTGCCTACACATGATATAACTTATGGCTTATTTTTTGATAAATTGTTTATTTCTTTTACCTAATTTCGCTATCTCCTAATAGAGAAAACTCATTTCCCAAGCTGCCACTTGCTCAAGTATGTAAACTTTGCAGCCAGACGCATTAACCCACTACCAAGAAAAACAATGAAAAATTATTTACTCCTTCTTTTGGTTCTTAGTTTATTGATTTCCTGTACTTCCTCTAAAACGTATTATGAAACCGGTGAATTGAAAGCGAAAGGAAGTGTGGCTCATCACTTAAAAAATGGTACCTGGAACTATTATTATAAGAATGGAACACTTTATCAAACCGGCTCCTTTAAAAATGACAAAGAGCACGGACTCTGGAAAATTTATCATGAAAATGAAACATTGTGGCAAACAGGAGCCTTTAAAGAAGGCAAACAAGACGGTGAATGGCAATTTTTTCATGATAACGGCAATAAAGAAGGAATTGGCAGTTTATCCTCCGGTAAAATGATTGGGAAGTGGTTTTGGTATCATACCAATGGTACTCTTTATACGGAAAGACATTATGAAGACGGAAAACTCATGGAAGTTATATCTTGTTTTGACGGAAATGGAACCGCTTTAGCAAAAGGAACTTTAAAACATGGAAACGGAACCTTAAATTCCTATGCTATAACCGGAAATTTGACAGACGTTCAAATTTATGAAAATGGTGAAATTAAAAAATAAGAGGTGTTGATTGTTAGTGTTTCCATAGGCTTGGAAAGCCAACCAAGAAATAACCAAGTAGTTAAACAAGTGGGAATTTTTATAGCCCGTTATTTGTTCAATAATTAATAAAAATGATGAGAAGATTATTCTTTGCAACGATTCTACTCTTTTTGAGTAGTTCTACCAACACAGTTGCTCAAACGAATACTACGTTGCAACAACAAGTACAAGCGATTGTTTCCGGCAAAAATGCCCTCGTAGGGATTGAAATTGTTGGTCCTGACGGGAAGGCTATCGTTTCCTTGAATAATGAGCAACACTACCCTATGCAAAGTGTGTTTAAATTTCATATTGCCCTAGTGGTTTTATCTGAAATTGATAAAGGAAAATTAGCGTTAGACCAGCCAATCAAGATTCAAAAGGAAGAGTTACTACCCGGTTTATATAGCCCTTTGCGAGAGAAATACCCAAATGGAGGAACACTCCCCCTTTCAAAGATTCTAAGTTACACGGTTTCATTAAGCGACAATGTGGGATGTGACGTATTGTTGCGACTCGTTGGTGGCCCCAACGTAGTGGAAGACTATTTTAAAAAAAATATAGGCCACACTATTTCCATCAAATTAAATGAAGAACAGCAGCAGGGGGATTGGGAATTACAATTTCAAAATTGGACAACACCTCAAGCGGCAAACCAAACGTTAGCCTCCTTTTATTACAATAAGCCCCAACTTCTTTCTAAAAAGAGTCATGACTTCCTTTGGCAATTAATGCGAGAAACAGAAACAGGCCCGCGAAGAATAAAAGGACTTTTGCCTAAGAATACCGTTGTTGCCCACAAAACGGGAACGTCAGGAGTAAACAAAAAAGGGATGATGGCAGCAGTAAACGATATTGGAGTTGTCTTTTTGCCGAATGGGAAGCCCTTTTTTATCAGTGTTTTTGTGACTAATACAACCGAAAATGAGGCCACTAATGAAAAAATAATTGCGGCTATCGCAAAAGCGGCTTGGGATCATTTTACTAAGAAGGCGGAGTGAAGCTGTTTTCAAAAGGAATTTTCAATTGTAGATGGAACGGCAAAAATCCTTTACCTATGAAATATATCTCAAACCCAATCGACACAGTCAATTTGAATTAGAATGAAAAGTATCTTTACAAACAAATCAGTCCAACCAACGGAACAGGAGTTAGAACAAGCACTCGGTAGCACCTTCCCGCTTTGGCAAGCCCTTATCAACTACACCAAAACACGATATCCCGAACCCGTTCAGGAATGGAATTATTCCGGCGATAAATACGGATGGAGTTTTCGTTTAAAAGACACCAAAAGAGTCATTGTTTACCTCCTTCCACGCGACAAATTCTTTAAAGTAGCCCTCGTTTTCGGACAAAAAGCCACCGATAAAATCCTCGAAAGCTCCCTTTCCGAAGCCATCAAAACCGAACTCGCCGCTGCTAAACCCTATGCCGAAGGCCGAGGCATCCGCATTGACGTTTGCAACAACGCCATCCTCCCCGACCTCGAACAATTAATCGCCATCAAAATACAAGGCTAAACAGAAACGCACCCTCACGACCCTTCTCCGCCCCTATTTTCTAAAAAACAAAAAACCTGCACAGTGGCAGGTTCTTCTTATCGTTAGGTTTCTTTATAATTTATAAATATAGCTCTCTCCCGGTTGAATGGAAAGCTTAAATTTTCCAACCCCGTTACTGATTTTCAGTTCAGACTGGCTGTTTCCATACAGTTGGTCTTTCAAAACAAAGGTGCCGTCCTTCAAATTCATCTTTTTCACCACGTCAGCCGGCACAGTCACCTCACAATTCACCGCCGTGTTTTGATTAAAGTTGGTTACGATAACCAATTTTTCCTTTTCATTCCAACGCACAAACGAGTACAACCCGAAATCATACCCCAAGTTTGCCCCCAGGTTCTCCTCCTGAAGCGATAGAAACTCACCCATCAAGGCATCGCTCTTAATCGTAAAGTTCAATAGCCGTTTATAAAAGTCCCGCAGCTCTTTCTCTTCGGGTTTCAATTGACCGCCATCAAATTTTCCGCCGTTCATCCAACGTTGGTGATGCGGCACACCCACATAGTCAAAGATGGACGTTCTGGAGTGCTTGCCGAAACCGGCATCGAGAGCACCCGGTTCACCAACTTCCTGACCGAAGTAAATCATCGTCGGTGAGGAACTAATGGTTGCTGAAACCACCATTAAAGGCTTTCCTTTCTTGGCATCGCCTGCAAATTCAGGGCTTGCCAGTCGTTGTTCATCGTGATTATCTAAAAAGTGCAACATGTTATGTTCGATATCCTTCAAGTCTTCCTGAATTCCCGTTAGATGTTGCGGAAGTCCACGCCCTTGCACAATGTTTTTCAACGTATCATACAACTGCACTTTGTCATATAAGTAATCCATCTTGCCTAAATGCAAGTAATTTCTATACTCATTCGGATTATATACTTCTGCTAATAAGAAAGCCTTTGGGTTTTTCATCTTCACGGCAGAGTTCATGTAGCTCCAAAACTCTACGGGCACCATTTCTGCCATGTCATAGCGAAAACCATCTACTCCTTTAGCAGTCCAATACAACGCGATGTCTCGAAACTTCACCCACGACGACGGAACGCTTTTATCTTTCCAAAACTCATAATGAGCTTTATAGTCTTTCTTTTCAAATCCGTCCGGCAACGCAGGAAAATCTTTTGTTCCATCTGGTTTCACACCGTAGTTAATCTTAACGGTTTCATACCAATCGTTGATGTCCGGTTTCGCTAAACGAGAACCGTTGCCCGTCCACTTCGCCGGGATTTCTTCAAACTTTCCATCCGATAAGGCATGCTTTTCGCCACCCAATGGTTTATAATTTCCATCTGTTGGCACTTCAAATTTAGAATTCGGAATGTAATAGAAGTTGTTATCGCGTTTATATTCGACGGTTTTATCGTCATCTGCACCAAAGTCTCTCACGCCTTTCGGGTTTGATTTCCCTTCATATTTGCGGGCAATGTGATTTGGCACAATGTCAATCACTACTTTCAGTCCCTGTTTGTGTGTGCGTTTAATCAAGGCTTCAAACTCTTGTAACCGCTTTGCCGGGTCAACGGCCAAGTCAGGATTGACGTTGTAGTAATCCTTCACGGCATAGGGCGAACCTGCTCTTCCCTTCACCACATCCGGATCATCGTTAGAGATGCCGTATTTTGTATAATCGTTTACCAAAGCATGGTGTGGAACGCCGGTATACCAAACGTGTGTAACCCCAAGGTCTTTGATTTCTTTTAATGCTTTGTCGGTGAAATCATTAAATTTCCCGACGCCGTTTTCTTCCAAGGTTCCCCAAGGTTTATTGGTGGTGTTTTGGTTCCCGAATAAGCGGGTGAATACTTGATAAACGACGATTTTCTTTTCAGTAAGGGTGTCGGAAGAGTCTGTTTGGGCTTGCATATTTTTTTGTTGACAAGAGAGGGCTGAAAATAGTAGAATACTACTCACAACCGGAATGATTTTATTACTCATGGTAGGGTGAACTTTACGTGGTGCTAAGTTACAAAAAGAATTATTTATTTAATAGAAAGAATTGCAAAGAAAGAATCCCGTTTTGTGCGGGAAGCACAACACAGGATTCTGGCAGTAAAACAATAATTAAATGTGGGTATTAACCTGTGCGAATACCTATTGATTTCCCAATATAATTGGCATTCCGTCTTTACCGGAACCAATGACAATTACTTTTGCATTCGCTGATTTAGACAATTCGATGGTTGCCTGAATGCCTTTTTCCTGTAAAATCTTATCGGTGAGCGAGGCACTTAAAATTTGATTGGCTCGTGCTTTCCCTTCCGCTTCAATTCGTTGACGTTCCGATTCTTTTTGGGCTTTTTCTAAACGAAATTCATACTCCAAACTTTCTTGCTCTTGTTTTAATTTAGTTTCTATCGCCGTTTTGATCGTTGGTGGCAAAGTCACATCCCGCACCAAAATTTCATTCAACTGAATGTATTGATTTGCCAGTATTTTTTTTGTCTCATGAAATATTTCATCTTGAATGGCATCTCGTTTCGTAGAATACAATTGCTCCGGTGTATATCTTCCCACCACACTTCGAGCCGCAGAACGAATAGCAGGACGAATCACACGTTCGATGTAGTTTTCGCCTTTCTCTTGGTGCAATTTCCCTGTAAATTCATATTGTGGATGAAACCAAGCCGTTGCATCTAATTTAATTTCCAATCCATTAGAAGACAACACCTGCATTTGTTCAGACAATTCCTGTTGACGCACTTCATACACAAACACTTTATTCCACGGAGCTACGACATGAAAACCTTCTCCCAACGGAGGTTCGTTCGTCACGACTCCCCCATCAAAGGTTTTATAAAGCACCCCCGCCTGTCCGGATTCGATGGTAACAGTTGATTTAAAGATAAAAATGATTAAAAAGATAACCCCAATAATCATTGGAATTAATTTCAGGTTGAATTCTTTGTTCATGAAATTTATTTGTTTGCCTTAAAGATACGAAAGGAAATTCATATCGAAAAAGGAAATTAATCGTCATCATTTTCGCGTTCTTTTTTATTAGAATCTTTGGTTATATAGTTCAAAGCCTCTTTACCATCCATTTGAATGTCGTTTTCATTGGCACTTTTGTGACATTTAGTACAATTAGTAAAATTAGAGATTCCTTCTTCAAGGTGTTCGTTTCTAATATTACTTTGTGTATGCTCATGACAACCATAACAAGTGTATGTTTTAAAATCAGTTGTTTGATGACACGTCGCACAATTTGTATTATGGTCTTTGTCTAAAATAAAATACTTATCATGATTGAAAGTAGACGGTTTCCATTTCGTTAAACTGTGGCAAGAAAGACAATTATTTGAAGAATTCGTGTGCAAATTATCTTTAGGTGATTGATGACAAGCCACACAATTGTTTCTGGATTTCACATTAATCAAATCATGGTTAAAATTTGAAATAGTTTTCCAATTGTTTGTTGTATGACAACTCACGCAAGAATTTGAAACCTGGTTATGTAAATCATTTTTAGGTTGAGCATGACAACTAACGCAGGAGTTTCTGTCTTTTTCGTTTAATAATTGATGTTCGAATTTATTTAAAGCCAATTTAATATTCAATCCCTTGTGGTCAGAGTGGCACGAAATACAAGATTGGTTTTGCATCTTTTGATGAAACTGAACGGTGCTTTTTTTATCTATTTCATTTATCTTATGACAGGAAATGCAACTTTCATTTGGGGTGCCTGCAAATGGTTTATGACATGCCAAACAATCATTTTGTAACTCATTGTGAGCTTGATAAAGTTCACCGGGAGAAACCATTTCATGTGGAAAAACCATTACTAAAGTAAGGATTACAATAGTTATTACCGCAAATATATTTATCTTTCTCATCAGTGAAAAAGTGTTACAGTAATAATATGCAGCAATGAAAGTAAACCCAGAAAGTAAGTTATTGGCAAATGAATTTCTCTCCATTTTTTCATCGTATTCATGCTTGTAGTATCCCAAAATATTTTTCTTGCTACTTCCTCTTCTGTCATTCCAGAACGTTTCAGGATTAGTTTTCTTTCTCTCATCGTTTGATTCGCTTGAGCCAAAAGATGTTTACCTACTAAACCACTGGCCACATTGATAAGCAGCATTAAAATTGCCAGCCAAGGCAAAATAGCGTTAATGTGAATACCGGCATGAACCAAAATCATGATTGAACCTGATAAAGCCAAGTATTCATGATAATCAAGGAGGATTTTTGGCGTGAATATTTTGATTTTACCTCTTTTGTTTAAAGAATACAAAAAAGAAGTTAAAATAGTTAGTGTTCCTAAATAACCTAAATACTTACCGATGAAGACAATATCAAAAAAATGCAAAATAACATCAATAAAAATTGCTCCAAAAATCAAGGTAGAATACCAAACCAAAAAAGGGATGATGTCTTTAAATACAATTCCATTTTTCATAATAAGTTTTATAAAATAAAAATCCAAAATTGAATCAAGTTGTTTAAATCAATTTTGGATAGAATTTATTATTTGTTTTTATATTATTAATTAATCGTCATCTTCATTCCCCTCTTCACTCCCATTCTTTCCATCTTGATTAGCTGCTGCATCATTTTGATTCACGCCGGCAGTAGTTGCATTAGCTCTAATTTCCGTATGACGAATTTCGCCACCGGTAGTTCCTGTTTGTTGAGCGAGAAAAACTGCCACCGCAGCGATAACAACAGCCAAGTAGGAAACAAATTTTTCGTTTGAATTCTTAACGAAATTTAAGAACAACCCCACTAATGAAATTGCCCCTAAGGCATAGAGTACTAAGGCTAATTTTTCTGCCATTTCTTCGTGTTCATGAATTATTTGGTCGGTTACATCCGGAAGCTTTTCAGCAATTTCCTCTGCCCCTTCTCCTGTTCCCATGCTAAAAGCGG
The DNA here is from genome assembly GCF_013822155.1 of Flavobacterium sp. GTDB lineage: Bacteria > Bacteroidota > Bacteroidia > Flavobacteriales > Flavobacteriaceae > Flavobacterium. The sequence goes on along the minus strand of NZ_PNJW01000038.1, from coordinate 21,873 downwards.
CAAATGTAGCGGCCACTACAAAAAGTACATAGGCAACGTTTTTAGTTGCGGTATTTTTAAAAATTAATGCGGCAATCAAAATGCCTAGTCCAAAAATCGTCCCGATAATTGGAAAGTGGTTAACCACCATGTGTAAATGGGCGTCGTTCATTATTATATTGTTTAAAGGTTTAAGGTCGTTTAAAAGTTTAAAGTTGTTTAAAGTGGTCTGTTTAATTGGCAATATCAAAAACACCTTTGGTTAGTATTTTTGAAGTAGCATTTATTAATTTGTTCGGCATGATTTCGACATATTGTTCTGATTTTTCTCCAACAGTCACGGCAATTTTTTGGAAAACATAACCATTTTCTTCCTTGGTTAAGACCAGTAAAAAACTAGTTTCTCCCTCTGTTACCAATGCCTCTGAAGGAACTGCCATTCCTTTTTTGGAATTCACAATAATCTCGGCTTCCACAAACATTCCGGTGAGTAATCGATGCTTTGTTTGGTCGTCTAAATGGCCATGCACTTTGATGGTTCTGTCATTGCCTTCAATTGATTTTCCTACCAAAACGACATTTGCTTTAAACACTTCTTTAGAAGCTTCAGGCACCTTAAACTGAATGGTTTGCCCTTCTTTTACTTGCAAAATATCTTTTTCAAACACGGCTAACTCAACATGCAAATGATTGGTGTCTACAATTTCTAAAATCACATCTGCGGGTGCCATAAACATTCCTACTGTTGCGTTCATGACAGTGACATCTCCTGAAATGGGAGCAAAAACAGTAATGACAGAGGTAAAGTTTCCTTTTTCAACCTGAGCCGGATTGATGTTGAGCAATCTTAATTTTTCTTTCAAGCCTAGGTATATTCCTTTGGTTCTACGGTAATCACTTTCGGCTTTTAAGTAATTTTTTTGCGAAGTAATTTTTTCATCAAACAAGGTTTTCTGGCGGTCGTATTCTGATTTCAAATAATTGATTTGTTCCGCCACTTCCAAATAGTCTTTTTGAATGTCAATGTATTCGCTGTTTTCCAATGTTAATAAAGCTTGTCCTTTAGTCACTTTATCCCCAACCATTAATTTGGTTGCCTTGACATATCCGCCTAAAAAAGTATTTACCTTGGCTCTGTTTAGAGGTGGAACATCGATTTTGCCGGTAGTTTTTACAGTGACGTTAAAATCCTGTTCGGTTAATGAACTCAATTCCATGGCTGAGGAGGAAAACTGTTCTTTTGTTAGGGTAATCTGCCCGTCATCGGGTGTTGTTATTTCTTCTGACACCTCCTTTTTACAGGATAAAAGTGTAGTTAAAAGGACTAAGGTATATACTATTTTTTTCATGTTTGCTTTTTAAAAATTAAAATATTGGGCGTCTAATTGGGTTAGATTATAATTTAAAACGGCTTGTAAATAATCAACTTGAATACTCGTGGCATTTTCTAAACTGATAATGTATTGGAAGAAATCAATCTCTCCATTTTTGTAACTGCTTTCGGCTACTTTTTGAATTTCCTTGGATAGCTTTTTACCATACTTATTGAAGTAATCAATTTCATCTTGAAATTTTGCCAATTCATTTTGCTTTTGAAGCACATACGCTTCCATTTTTATTTCCTGGTTTTGCTTTTGTTGCTCCCAACTTTCCAATTCTAATTTAGCCACTTTTGATTTAGCCACATTTCCTGAAAAAACCAAAGGCACAGAAACCCCTACTTGAAAACCATAAAGTGATTGAGCAATTCCACTGTTTGTTCCTTGAAAATATTCTACATTCAAATCAGGTAACCAATTTTGTTTTTGCAAGGAAATATTGGACTGATAACCCTGTTTGATTTTCTCATAATAATTAGAATACAAGCTTTTGCTTGTTGAATTTTCGAGTTTTATCAACGGTTCAATTTCATTCTTTCCTATAACAATTGCCTCTGTTGGTTGCACTATTGCTTTTAACACTTCGTAAGAAGTTGCTTTCTCCTTTTCAATTTGTGTCAATTTTGTTTTTATTTGACGGAATTTAGCTTCTGCCGTAATTTTTTCTAAATAATTAGTTTCTCCTAATTCAAAACGGCGATCGCTTGCTTTTGAAAAATTTTGATATAAACTGTCAAGGTATTGGTATAATCTTTCCTGATGTTGCCAGTAAACTATTTGATAATAGGTTTTAGAGACTTCCAATGCCAATCTATTTTTAAGTAACTCTGATTTTGCTTTTTCTTTCTCAAATTCGGCTGTGTAGAATTTTTTTTGAGCTCCATACACCGTTGGAAACAAAATAGATTGAGAAACGCCAAACACATTTAACGGTTGATTATTTAATGCTAAATTATTCTCGTCATAACTATAATAAACATTTGTTTTTTCTAAAGATAACGCCGTTTTAATTTGGGCATTCGCTTTATCTACTTGTAATTGAGCTCCCTTGATTTCTTTATTATTTGAGATAGCTGTTGCAATTAACTCATTCAATTGATTATCTGAATTTGTTGTGGTTTTATTTTGAGCAAAAGCAAATGAAGTTGTTAGCAATAGAACCAAAAGATAGGTTTTACTATGGTGTTTTTTGAACTTAGGTTTTCTAAATTCTTTTTCATCTAATACTTTAAATAAAATAGGTAAGACAATCATAGTAAGCAATGTAGCAGTGAACAATCCTCCAATAACAACCGTTGCTAAAGGACGTTGCACCTCAGCCCCAGCTGATGAAGATATAGCCATCGGTAAAAACCCAAGAGCAGCCGCTGCTGCAGTCAATAAAACCGGTCGTAATCGGTCTGTTGTTCCTTTTAAAATAAGTTCATTCATATTGGTCATTCCTTGGTGTTTTAGTTCTTTAAAATGTTCAATCAAAACAATACCATTTAAAACTGCGATACCAAACAAAGCAATGAAACCAACTCCTGCTGAAATACTAAACGGCAAATCACGCATCCACAAAAACAAGACGCCGCCCACAGCTGATAAAGGAATGGCAGAATAAACCATCAATGCTTCTTTAATCGAACCGAACGCAAAATGCAGTAGAATAAAAATTAAAAATAAAGCAATTGGGACAGCAATTAAAAGTCGGGCTTTGGCACTTTGAAGGTTTTCAAATTGACCGCCATAGGTTACATAATAACCGGAAGGTAAATTGATTTTGGTATCGACAATATTTTGAATGTCATCTACAACACTTTGTAAATCGCGGTTTCTTACATTAATTCCCACCACAATTCTTCGGTTGGTATTATCGCGTGAAATTTTTGCAGGCCCTTCGGTGTATTCAATAGTTGCTAATTCACGAAGTGGAATTTGTTCACCATTGGGAGTAGAAACATATAAATTCCGTAAATCTTCAATATCTTTTCGGTTGGTTTTGTCTAAACGAATCACCAAATCAAAACGTTTGGCACCTTCAAAAACAGTTCCTACCGTTTTTCCGGCAAAGCCTAAGGCAATGAGTTCATTTAAATCGGCTATATTTAATCCGTAACGAGCAATTTTACTACGGTCAAATTGAACCGCCATTTGCGGTAGCCCTTCTGTTTTTTCGATAATAACATCGGAAGCTCCTTCAACATTTTTTATTGCTTTCGCCACTTCATTCGCTTTTTTAGCTAAAATATCTAAATCGTCACCAAAAATCTTTACGGCTACATCTGAACGTGTTCCGGAAATCAATTCATTGAAACGCATTTCAATGGGTTGCGTAAATTCGATTTCCATGTTTGGAATTTTTGTTTCGATTGCAGCTTTGATTTTATCAGCTAATTCATCTTTAGATGATGCTGAAACCCATTCTGATTTAGGTTTTAACTTAACAATGATATCGCTTTCTTCCATCGACATTGGGTCGGTTGGCACTTCTGCAGCACCAATTCTACTTACCACTTGATCGACTTCAGGAAAGTTTTTCAAAATGATTGATTCTATTTTTGTGGTTGTTTCAATGGTTTTGGTTAAGGAAGTTCCTGTTTTTAAAACCGGTTGGATTACGAAATCACCCTCATCAAGTGTTGGGATAAATTCACCACCCATCGTTGCAAATAAGCCAACAGCCAAGAATAACAAACCTAACGCACCATACAATACTTTTTTAGTATTTGATAAAGCCCAAGTTATGACAGGAAGGTACCATTTGTTTAATTGGTTAATCAATCGGTTGGAAATGGATCTTGGATTTTCTTCAGTAGGTTTTAAAAACAAAGAAGCCACTACCGGAACATAGGTAAAACAAAAAATCATGGCTCCTACCAGGGCAAAGCTGAAAGTCATTGCCATGGGTTTAAACATTTTACCTTCAACCCCGGAAAGCGATAATATAGGAATGAAAACAATCAAAATAATCAACTGACCAAAAATGGCAGAATTCATCATTTTAGAAGCACTTTTATAAGTGATTTGATCAATCTCTAATTGCATTTCTACTTTTTCCATCCCTACTAAATGCTTTGATTTATGGGCAATTTGGAAGGCAATAAATTCGACAATAATTACGGCTCCGTCTATGATTATCCCAAAGTCGATGGCTCCTAAACTCATTAAATTGGCATCAATTCCAAAAATATTCATGAACGAAATGGCAAATAGTAAACACAACGGGATAACGGAAGCAACGACTAATCCGGAACGCCAATTACCCAGTAAAAGGACCACAACAAAGATGACGATTAAACACCCGAGAATTAAATTTTCAGCCACGGTGAATGTCGTTTTTCCAACTAATTCACTTCGTTCTAAAAATCCGTTGATGTAAACACCTTCCGGTAACGACTTTTGAATTTCTGCCACACGATTTTTTACATCATCAATCACTTGTTTTGAATTGGCTCCTTTTAGCATCATTACCTGCCCTAGTACTTTTTCTCCTTCACCATTCCCTGTGATGGCTCCAAATCGATTAGCATGACCAAATCTTACGGTTGCTACATTTTTAATATAAACCGGAACACCATCCTTATTTTTAACAACAATATTTTCAATATCGCTGATACTATTTACTTTCCCTTCTCCTCTAATAAAGTAACTCTGATTTACTTTCTCGATATAAGCTCCACCGGCAATGCTGTTGTTTTTTTCTAAAGCAGAAAAAACTTCTGAGGTAGTAATATTCATCGCGTTTAATTGCGATGGAACGATGGCAACCTCATATTGTTTTAAAAATCCACCCCAAGTATTTATTTCAACCACCCCTTTTATACCTGATAATTGACGTTTCACAATCCAATCCTGGATGGTTCGCAAATCAGTTACGGAATATTGATTTTTAAATTCGGGTTTTACTTCGAGTGTATATTGATAAATTTCACCTAAACCGGTTGTAATTGGTCCCATTTCAGGAGTGCCAAAACCTTGCGGGATTTTTTCGGAGGCTGATTTGATTTTTTCAGCAATTAATTGTCGGGGAAGATAGGTGCCAATCGCATCATCAAAAACGATGGTTACGACTGACAACCCAAATTTTGAAATGGAACGGATTTCTTTGACACTAGGCAAATTTGCCATTTCCAATTCTACCGGATATGTAATGTATTGTTCGATATCTTCCGTAGAAAGGTTGCGTGAAGTGGTAATTACCTGCACTTGGTTATTGGTGACATCAGGAACAGCTCCAATGGAAATTTGAAATACTGAGAAAATACCAAAGCCAAAAACAGCTAAGGTAAAAAGTAATATAATGAGTTTGTTTTTTAAACTAAAGGCAATTATTTTTTCAAGCATTTTCTTCTAATTTTTATGTCTGTAAAATTAAAAAGGAAAAAAAGGAAAAAACTTAAGAAAGCCTTAGGAATTCATTAAAAGAACCTTAATGTCACCGTTGTTCCGAATTTAAGTTGGCTTTCGATATTAAATTGAATTGCCAGCAAGTCTGTTAATCTTTTAACTATAGATAAACCTAATCCTGTGCCCTTAATTTCTGCATGCTCAACTTTTTGAGAACGATAAAAACGACTACCAATTTTTTCTAAATCTTCTTTAGATATTCCAATTCCATTATCAATAATTTTACAAACTATATGGTTATTTTCATTCTCTAAATTTACGAAAATTGTTCCATTTTCTTGTGAATATTTTATAGCATTTGAAAGTAAATTACTGAAAATAATGGAAATTAAATAACTGTCATTCGTAATTACGAAGTCTTTTGCAAAGGATGTTTTTAGTTTAATGTTTTTAGTTCTGATTTTCTCTGAGGAACGGGTTATAACATCTAACAGTAAGGAATTTAGATATACAGGTTCGTGTTTTATACTTTGTTTTTGGTCTTCAAATCTTGCCAAAAGCAATAATTCATCCACTAATTGATTTAGTCTATCTACCTCTTTTACACAAAAATTAATTTTTTCTTCATACTCGGCTTGGTTTCGAGGTTTTCTAATAAGAACTTCCAGCGTACCTTTAATGACAGCTAATGGAGTTCGCAATTCATGTGAGGCATCGGAAGTAAACTGTTTTTCTCTATCTATGGCATTTTCAACACGGTCGAGTAAATCGTTTATGGTTTTAGAAAGCAAATATAATTCATCCTTATTTTGTGGCAAATTAATCCGTGTAGTCAGATTTTCACGACTAATTTGGTTTGATGTTTCAATAATGGCATCAATAGGTTTTATACTTCTACCTACAATAAAACGGGCAATCAAAAACAAGAAAATTAAAATTAATGGAAATGAAATGGCTAGAATAGTTCGTAGATTAGTTAATACCATTTTTGAGTCATCTAAAGACATCGCGACGATTAAGTGCCCAATTACTTTATCATCGTCAAAAAGCGGGACTTGAATTTGACGAATTGGTTTTTTGTTTAGATAAGTATCAATCAGTTGATTTTCGTTTTCTTCCGCAAAAAGTTTTAAATCGAGGTTTTTTAAATTAGGTGATTTATCAATTAATTCATTGTTTAAATCATAAAATTGGACAAAAACGGGGTTGACGTCAACAGTGTTATGTTCTCTTGCTTTCCATTGATCAACTTGAATGAGGTAAGTGTCATTCCGATCAATTTCAATTTCTTCTAAGTGCTTTTCAACTTCTTTTTCAATATCAGCATTTATATGGTTAAAAACGCTGAAACTTACCATTTGATATATTACCAAAAAAACTACCGTAATCAATAACGCAGTACTGATAATATAATAAAAAGCAATTCTATTTCTGAATGAAAAAGAGTTCATGAATGAATTTTAATTTAATCGTTGGCGATATATCCTACTCCACGAATTGTTTTAATACACTCATCTTCTTTAGTAAGGTTTAATTTCTTACGAATGGCGTTCATGAACACATCAATCACGCCGGTATCATATTCAAAATGAATATCCCAAACGTCTTCAATGATTTGATTTCGGGTACAAACTTTTCCTTTGTTTTTAATTAAGTAAAGGATTAACTCATATTCACGCTGTGTGAGATTTACCTCTTTCTCATCAACAAGAACTTGGTATTTTGAACGAATAATTTTAATTCTGCCTAAGGATACTATATCTTCTACATCACTATTTCTAAAATGAATTTTAATCCGTTCCAGCAACTCATCAAAGCTAAAAGGTTTTTTGATATAGTCATTTGCTCCGGCCTTCAACCCTTCAATGGTTTCCTGAACGGTATCTTTAGCCGTTAAAAAAATAATCGGTGTTGATGTGTTTGTTTTTCGAAAAGATGTACAAACTTCTAATCCGGAAAGTTTTGGAAGCATCCAATCCAGTAAAATTAAATCAGGATTTTGTGAAGAAGCTATTTTTAAACCTGCTTCTCCATTATTTGCCACCATTACGTCATAGCCTTCTTCTTCTAAACCTTGTTTAAGAAAAGAGGCAATTCCAATTTCGTCTTCTACAATTAATAATTTCATTTATCTAATACGAATTTCATTCCAAAAGAAACAATATTTGCTTCCAATCCATCGCTTCTACTGTAATGATTATATCTCAAGTCAACATTTTTAATTCCAAATTTCCATACATGAGCACCGGTAAAAATATCTGTATAACTTACCCCAAGTCCGTATTGATGAGCATCAAAGGTAGACAAATCATAATCGGATGTATAAAATTCTTCTGTCGATAGATGAGCTTCATAAGGAGCAAAATACTTAGATTCCACTTGCGTATAATAACGGTACATTGGAAAAACGGTAAAGCGGTCCGTAATTTTATAAGGCAGTTCGATACTAGCTGTGTGAGAACTAATTCCCCAATCATCTGAATAAAAACGATAATAGGTGCGTAACACAAATTTTTCGTTCAAATAATAATTGAATCGAGCTCCAACCGGGATTTTAAATCGGGTATCCGGTAACTGTTCAATATCGTCCGCTAATTGAAATTCATTAATGAATGAATCGGCTACATCAGCAAAATAAATCCGTTGATAAGGAGTGGACAATAAACCCTGTTGTTGTAAAAAATCGACAAAAACGGATAACTGCATTTTTTTGTTTAACACTTGTGAAAAACTAAGCGATACGGCATAGGAATTTCTGTTTTTATTTTCGTGAAATGAAAATCCGGATGGATTATAATCGGTATTACCGGTTATTGTATAATAGTTAAAAATACCTCCATTTGTTGAATTGCCATAATCGACAAAATCCTGTAATTCTTTTGGATAGATAGGACTCCAAGTATCGAGATAAACATTGGCAGAAATTCCAACTTCTGTATTTTTATCATTGAAAAGTTTAGTCAACCCACCACCAAAACCGATGGATGAATAATCATATTCTACAGAACCAGAAAAATGGGCATTCCAAATGGTGTTACGGTCATCAGAACTGTGACTGTATGTAAGAGAAATCGTTGACAATACGTCTTGAGCCGAAGCACCTGAACTGGCTTGCCACGGACTAGGCGTAGCACTGTCGAACGGGTTAATATTACCTGAAGACGCAGAAGAATAGGCAGAAATACCGGCATCAACTGTTAAAACATCATCATCATTCATTGGGATTGCTACAACGATAGTTGGTGTGATATCGGTAAGTTCTTCCATTCCTTTTCCTCCGGAAACAGCCGAATGGATACCATCTTGATTGTAGTAACTCATTAAAAAGTCAACTTCTACAGCTTCTAACACTCTTTTTTTGAAAACAAGTGTAGAATCTTTTTCTTGGGCAAAAAGGGAAAAGGAAAGACAGGAAAATAATGCTATTAGATAATTTTTCATGATAAAAAGGAATTCAACTTATTAATTACAACCACAACCACCACCCGTTTTACCACCATTTGCACCCGCAGCAGCTTCTCGATATACTTGAAAATTAGTTTCAAAACGTTCTGTTGAACGAGCTGCTAATTTCATGTCAGGGTCATTTATTTTTTCTTTTTCATATTCTTTTACCGAACTGCAGGATTGTAGAGCGAAAAGAATGAAAGCTAAAATTGTTACTATTTTCATGTTTATTTATTTAACCTCACCCCCAGCCCCTCTCCAAAGGAGAGGGGAGCGAGTAAGAAAATTATTTATTGATATTTTTTTAAATCTATATTTTTTGATGTGTGCACTCCGCCTTTATCATCGACAATAATGCATTCTATTCCTTTAATTTGATTCACTAAATCGAGTCCAACTTCTACTCCCAAAACAAAAATTCCAGTGGCCAGTGCATCTGCGAGTTCTGTGGTTTTTGCAAATACAGATACACTGACAATACCGGAAGCAGGATAACCTGTTCTTGGATCTATAATGTGTGAATAGCGTTTTCCGTTAAAAGTGACAAATTTCTCATAACTCCCCGAAGTTTCAACAGCACTGTCTTCCAATGGAAAAGTGGCAAATACTTTATTTTTATTCATGGGATTCACAATAGCTACCGTCCAAGGTTTTCCGTCTGGTTGTTTTCCCCATGCAAAAATATCTCCAGAAACATTGACAATTCCCGATTGACATCCGTTTTGAACTAAGAGTGCTTTAATCTTATCAGCAATGTACCCTTGCCCAATGCCTCCTAAACCAATCTTCATTCCTTTATTTTTGAGAAAAAGAGTAGATTTATTTTCGTTTAAGATGATGTTTTGATAACCAACTTTTGCAACTGAATTCTTGATTGCCTCTTCACTTGGCATTGCCGTCATACTGCCATCAAATTTCCAAATTTTATCCATAGAAGCATAGGAAATATCAAAAGCTCCGCTTGTTAATTGAGAAATTTTAATTGCTCTTTCGACTAATTCAAAAACTTCACGATCAACTTTTACGGGTTCAATTCCTGCCTTTTGATTGACTGTAGAAATTTGTGTGGTTGGAATCCAATCTGAAATCAAATTTTCAATACGTTTAACTTCCGCAACAGCTTGGTCGATATAAAGATTGCCTTGCAAGGAATCATTAGCTACAACAGTCATTTCAAATGGGCTTCCGAGCATTATCGTTTTTCTTTTGACGACATTTTGACCTTGCATCAAAATGACGTTTAAAAAAATAAATACTATTGAAAAATGTTTCATGCTATTGGAATTTTATTGACAAACAAATCATAATCAAAAGAACATAAAAATGAATTATTCGTAAAATATCTATTGAAAACAGTCATTATTTTTGAAACGACTTAATTAAATTGACATATTCTTCCGCTGAAACATTTTTAAAGCCGGTCATTCCTAACGCTTTTCCATTTTTATCCAATAAAAGAACTAATGGAAAACTTCCGTTTTGATTATATTTTTCAGCTAGTTTTTTATTTTGTTCGGTAAGTTCCTGATTTAATTGATTTGCTTTTTTCTTAGGAAAATCAGCTTTGTAAATTACCCAACTTTTTTCGGCCTCCGTTTGGAATGCAGAAGATTTCCAAACATTTTTTTCTAATTTCATACAAGGAGCACACCAATCTGAACCGGAAAAAACCAATACTATATTTTTATTTTCTTTAATGGCTTTGGATTTTGCCTCCTCAAAACTAGTTTGCCAATTTTGTGCTATAGCACTAAATGACAAAAAAAAGACTACTACAACGAAAATTCTTTTCATAAAAATTTAATTATTATAAAGGTATAAAAATAGAATGTTTACATACAATATATTCTACAAAATAACGATGTTTTATTTTAGATGTTACAAAGTGTTTTCATACTTAAGTAAATCTTAATTTAAGGAACAATCACTTCCAAGGCATGATGTTCAATTGAAATATGTATGTTTTTTTTCTTGAGTGTTGTAAATTCACCGTCAATTTGAAAATTCACTTCTAAGTAATCATGATTTAAATGAATTTTTTTGACTTTTTGAGAAATTGAATGTTGGAAATTATCGGCTTTATTAAATAAGATATTAGTTCCCAAAATCAATTTATTGAAGAAATTTATTTTTGGAACAAACATTAAGTTTAAACATCCATCATTTATTAAAGTCTTGGATTTAGGTTCATTTAAATTAGATACAGAAAACATAAAAGGTTCAACTTCTGTAAAATTATCATCAATTTCTACATTGAAATTTTTATATTTATAAGCCGAAGTTGCACTAAAAGTAGCTCGCATGTAGCCAAGAAAATTTCTTCTACCATTTTCCTTATACTTTTTGATTACTAACGCTTCAATGCCCAAACCAGAATTACTAAAAAAATAATGTTCATTCACTTTGCCCACATCAATTGATACTGATTTTCCCTCACTCACTAATCGCAGTGCTTCAGATACTGATCTTGAAATTTTTAAATTTGAGGCTAAACCATTACCAGAACCTATGGGGATAATTCCTAATTTTATTGATTTACCGACTAAACAGGAGGCTACTTCATTAATTGTACCATCTCCACCACAGGCCACAATAATATCAGGATTATTAGATAAAGCAATTTTAGTTAATCCAATTGCATGTTTTGGGTATTGGGTATATTCAATTTTCACTTGAAAATATTGTTTAGGAAAATACTTTCTGATTTCTTTTTCTGTAATACTATTATTTCCTTTTCCTGAAATAGGATTAATAATAAAGTGAATGTACTTTACTTTGTGAACCATAAATATGTTTAATAATAAAACAACCTCAATAGCTTTTACCCTACCCACAAATACTATAAAAATCAGATTAGTATTAATTCAAAAGATGATTTGAAAACAGATAATCAGCCGATTGATAAAAAGCAGTAGTTTCTTCTTTAAAATTTAGATTTAAAGGAACATTTTTAAGAGAATTATCTTTTTTGTTCCATCGGTATTGGTGCTCTTTTTTTTGATTTGATAAAATCATAACCGAATTGTCTTTTTTCATCATGGCTAGTTTCAAATAAGTTCCCATGAATGTTCGTTCTTCAAAAGTAGATGCTAAAACATTTTTCCCAAAAAAATCTGAAGTATAATTCCAATTTAAAACACCAAAAAGCGTTGGAAACAAATCAATCTGTGAACACAATTTATCTACTTTTTGTACCGGAACTCTTGCTCCAAATATAATTGCCGGAATGTGGTAATTTTTCACATCAATTTCGTCTTTTCCGGCAGAACTGGCACAATGATCTGCTACTAAAACAAAAATGGTGTTTTTAAACCACGGTTTGTCTTTCGCTTTTTCAAACAAATGTTTAATCGCATAATCAGAATATTGAACTGCACCATTTCTCCCAGTTCCTGAAGCAATGACTATTTTTTTCTCAGGATAAGTGTAAGGCTTGTGATTTGAAGTGGTCATTACAAAATTAAAAAATGATTTTCCTTTGGCATGTTGTTCATCGGCCACTTTAATCACTTTGTTATAAATATCCTCATCACAAATTCCCCATGCATTTTCAAACGTAACTTCATTATCATCAATGTTATGGCGAGTTGTTTTAATATCATCGCTTAGAACGCTGCCTCTACCTCTATCGTAAATATCAAAACCATTTCCGCCATAAAATGCGTTCATGTTGTCAAAATAACCATCGCCGCCGTAGAAAAAATTACATTGGTAATTGCGTTCTTTGAATACATTTGAAATTGTAAAAAGTCCGGCGTTATCAGGTCGTTTTACTATACTACTGCCAGGAGTTGGGGGAATAGACAAAGTAACCGCCTCCATTCCCCTAACTGTTCGCGTTCCGGTGGCATATAAATTTGTGAATAGTAAACTTTTTTGGGCTAATTCATCCATAAAAGGTGTGATTGCTTTATCATTTCCAAATTCTTTCATAAATTCAGCACTCATACTTTCAATCAAAATAAAAATCACATTAGGTTTTTGATTTGTATCCAGCGTATCACTTATTTTTCTTTTAACAGAATAATCATTTGCAATAAATTTTGAATTAGGTTCTGCTAAATTACTTCGTACTAAAGTAAAGGCTTCTTCATTTGAAACAGTTGAATAAAAAGTAGGGAAATCTAATTTGTTATTTCTCAATTCTGCAAAAAAGGAATAAATACCCGCTTTTGAAATTTCATTATTGAATCTGTTTTTTGACCATTCTGCATCCGCATTATTAATAAAAAAAACATATATTAAATTGATTGTAATCACGGTTACAAAAGGGACAACTCGAGTTGAAAATGGAATTTTATCCTGAAAAACACTTTTAAAATATTCCTTTTTTACAAAATAGTAAAAAACTAAAAAAGCAATAAATAACATAGACGGAATCAAAATAATCAACGGATAACTTTGATTGATGTTTTGAACGACTTCAAAAGTGTAAATTAAATAGTCGACAGCTACAAAATTAAAACGACTTTTGAATTCGTCCCAAAACGTGATTTCGGCAAAAAAGGTGAATATTAATATCAATATCGTTAGGGCAAAAAAGGTATAAATCAATATTTTGTCTGCTATTGAACCAATCCATTTATTAGGTAAAAGTGTAATGTAAAAAGTTGAAAAAAGCCAAATAAATGATACTACCCCGATATCAAAGAAAATTCCATATCCTATGGTTTTGATTAGATAAATTGGATTTAATGAAACTTCATCGAATTTCCAAAAAATAAAAATGATTCTAATTATAAAGGAAAAGAGTAAAAACCATTTCGAAAATCCAATTAATAATTTGTAACGATTGGGAAGTTTAAATGCTGAAAAAAACATAATACAAATTTTCAACAAATATCCAACGTACTGTTTTAAACTTGCTTAAGCAACGCTTAGTCTTTACTTAAAATTTGCTTAATTATAGCAGCCCATTATACTTTCGAATAAACCATTCCGAAGCTAAAGCAGCAACAACAATAAGTAATAACCAAATCCAATCAATAATAGGTGTTTTTTTTACAATTTCTTTTTGAATAGGTTTATAATTATCATTGCTGATGAGCGATTTAACCAACTCTTCTACCTGATTTGCAAGGAACGTTTTCCCTTTGGTTTGTGTAGCTAATTGATTTAATTTTATATAATCAGGATTGACAAATTGTTTTTCGATATCAAAATCCAACACTTCAAAAAAACCGGTATGGGAAGTTTTAGAATTATTTTCTGTTACGGTAAATGAATAATTTCCGGCGGGCAAACCATCTAAATTTACCTTGAATGAATTGGTTGATTTCAGTAAATCATAGGATTTTGTCTGATTTGTTGCTTTATTTTTAACCGATATTGACAGCCGTGCTTTGTCATCAAACTCATAATTTTTATTAAAATATTGTGCATTTATTACAATTGCATCTCCTGAATTATAAAAATTTTCATGGGTAACAACCAATGATTTTCGTGCATTATTAGTCGCTAAAAATTGAATGGTTTTATCAATAAAAACATCAAATTTTTCAAAACTTTGTTGGTTGATGTGGCTTTGCAAACGCCATTTCCAACTATTTTCACCAAAAAGAAAACAAGTTCTTTTTCCTTGAATATCTACATAACTCAATAATGGTGTATTAAGTTCTACATTTAAAATTCGAGCCGTTAATAATGTTTCCATTTTTATTTTTGGCGTAATGGTCCCAAAAGCATTTTGCAAGGGTGGAAAATTTTCAAAACCTATATTATCCGATGCAAAGAGATTAAATTGTGAGGAAAAAGTAGCCAAATAATCCTCTTGTTGTGAACTCATTTTAAAAGAAAAAGCGTCTTGCTGTTGATTTAAAAAAGTAAAATCAGTTTTAGTTCCTGTAATAATCCATGTATTCAAGTTAGCTACTACGTTTTTTTCGAAAACAGTTTTAAACTCTGAAGTAGGTTGGTATAAAATCAATACATTAAAATCTTTTAATGAATTGATTTGATTCGGCTTAACAATAGTTACTTTACGTTGTTGATTAGTTTCAATAGCTCTTTTTAAAGCTCCAATATCAGGATGATTGATTGAGGAAATGATGGCAATTTCCGATTTTTGATCGATGACTTCTACCGCAAAATTCTTGGAATTGTTGTATTTATTTTTTTCAATTTCAGAAGATGAAATGGCTGCTTTAAAAACCTGAACACCCACTTTGTCTGCCGGCAATAATACCGTAATCAAGTGTGATTTTTGGTTTTGAGTAAAGTTTATATTTTGTTTATTTAAAATAGTATTTCCCTGAGAAATAGAAAAAGTAGCATTCACGTTTTTCTTTCCGGAATAGTTTACAAAAACTTCAACGGGGAATTTATTTTTAAGAAAAGCATATTTATTGACATTTAACTGACTGATTTTTAAATCAAAAACAGCCGTTGTATCACCCAGAACAATGGGGTAAACCGCTTTGTTTTCGTCAAAAGAATAAATATAGTCATTCCCCTGCGTTTGATTTCCGTCAGTGATTATAACCGTTGGATGATTGATGCTTTTGTGAATACTTTTCAATCCTTTACCTACTCCATCTATTCTAGTCTGAGTCCCTTTAAAATCAAATGTTTCAGAAGCTTCTAATTCAGCAGAAAATTGATAAGACTGAATATCAAATTTTTCTTTTAACTCAGTGTTTGATACAATTTTTTGATAAACTTCTAAGGCAATTTCATTTGCTTTAAATTCAGCTACAGAAGATGAATTATCAACTACAACCGGTAAAGGAATTTTGATGGTTTCGAATGATTTTCGAGTTATGATAGGATTGATTAGTAACAATAATAATCCGAAAATGGAACAAAAACGCAAAAAAGCCAAGATCCAATTGATTTTTGAATTGGATTTGGCTTTATAGAAATACTGAAAAAATGATACTCCTCCGGCCAGTAATACTGAAAGTAAAAGTAAAAGCACGGTGTTTGTGGTCATTTTTTAGGTTAAAGGTTTATAAGGTTATGAGTTTAAAAGGCTATAAGGGAAACTACTGTTCAATTTTCTTGATTTGAGATTTGTACAAACCATCTATCAACATATTTATCTCAGCTATTTTTTCTCGTATACTTAAATAATCATTTTCATTAATGTATTCAAAATCTTTCGACAAAATCACTTGGTTTAATAATTCTAACGAAGAACTATATGCTATTTCAGAAAATCTAGCTTTATCTTTAAATGATTTCCTTCCAGATCCTTCCGCTAAATTTGAAGCGATAGAAATGGAACAACGTCTCATTTGACTTGATAAACCAAATGTCTCTTCTTTGGGAAACTTTTTTGTTGTCTTATAAATTAAAAGAGCTAATTCTCTTCCTTTTTGCCAAGCTATTAACTTTTCAAAACTGAATATCCTCATATAGAACAACTTTTAAACCTATAAACAATAAACTTATAAACTTCCTAAGTTAACATTCCGCCATCCACGTTCATTACTTGTCCGGTTACATAAGCACTCAAATCAGAGGCTAAGAAAAGACAAGCATTGGCAACATCTTCCGGAGTTCCGCCACGCTTTAAGGGAATAGAATCCCTCCAACCTTGCACAACTTCTTCGTTTAATTTTCCTGTCATTTCTGTTTCGATGAAACCAGGTGCAATGGCGTTGCAACGTATGTTTCGTGAGCCTAATTCCAATGCAATTGACTTAGTAAAACCAATCATACCGGCTTTTGAAGCAGCATAATTCGCTTGCCCGGCATTTCCTTTTACTCCAACAACTGAACTCATGTTTATTATAGAACCTTTTCTGTTTTTCAACATGATTTTCTGAACAGCTTTAGTCATATTGAAAACCGATTTAAGGTTTATTTCAATGACTTTATCAAAATCTTCTTCAGACATACGCATTAAAAGATTGTCTTTTGTAATTCCGGCATTGTTAATTAAAATATCGATATTCCCAAAATCAGCCATGACCTCGTCGGCTAATTTTTGAGCTTCGTTAAAATCAGCTGCGTTTGATTTATATCCTTTCGCTTTGATACCTAAAGCATTTAATTCGTTTTCTAAAACCAAAGCTGATTCGGCAGATGAACTATACGTAAACGCGACATTTGCTCCATGTTGTGCAAAAACTTTAGCGATTCCGCTTCCAATTCCGCGGCTTGCTCCGGTGATGATCGCCACTTTTCCTTCTAATAATTTCATAGTTGAATTTGTTTATTTTGTTCAATTATATAAAAGCCAAAGATAACAATATTTTAATCTTTGAAAAAAATTAGAGGACAATTAAACTATTTCAATATAACAAAATTAAAACATCTTTTTAATATACTTTTTTTAGAATTCATGATGCTTTTTAGCCTTGTTTCAATGTAAACATTAAAAAACCTTCAATAAAATCGTCAAAATGCAGATATACTCGTTAACGGTTTATTGATGTTTAAAAAAAAATATAGTTATTTGTACATTAAATTTATGTTATTAAATTTTTAATAAAATGAAAAGAGTTTTCATATTTTTAGTTTTGTTTTTGAGCAGTTTTATTACTCATTCTCAAACCTTTTACAATAGTAATGCTATTCAAGACATTCGAATTGTATTTTCACAATCCAATTGGGATGCTTTATTAGACGCTCAAGAAGCGGGTGCCGGTGATTATATCTCAGCTCAATCAGTTACCATTAATGGTCAGATTTTTAATAATGTTGGGGTTAAGTACAAAGGTAATAGTTCATATAATCCAAATTATGTTAAAAATCCATTACATATTGAATTAGATACTTATGTAAATCAAAATTATGAGGGTTATACTGATATCAAATTAAGCAATGTTATTTTTGACCCATCCTTTGTTAGAGAAACTACTGCCTATTCTATTTTAGGTCAATATATGCATGCTCCTTTAGCCAATTATGCCAATGTTTACATCAATGGAAATTTAATAGGATTATATACAAATGTAGAATCTATTTCTAAAAAATTCGTAAATACTCATTTTGGTTCAAATAATAATGCCTTCTTTAGTTGTAGTCCACCTGCAGGTGCAGGTCCCGGTACAACAAACCTTCCTAACCTAGCTTATTTAGGTACAAACAGTGCAAGTTATGAATCAGCTTACGAAATCAAATCAACGACCGGTTGGGACGATTTGATAAATTTGACCAATACATTGTCAAATAATACAACTAATATTGAAAGTGTTTTAGATGTAGACAGGGCTTTGTGGATGCTTGCCTTTGATAATTTATTTGTAAATATTGATAGTTATATCGGACAATTTAAACAAAACTATTATTTGTACAAAGATGATAATGGTCGTTTTAATCCAATTTTATGGGATTTAAATATGAGTTTCGGAACTTTTGGACAAACAGGAACAACAAATTTAAATACAACCCTTGCCAAAAGACAATTAAACCATTTGTTACATTCCGGAGATGCTGCTTGGCCATTAGTTCAAAAACTACTAGCAGTTCCTAGATACAAAAAGATGTACTTGGCACATTATGCCACTATGTTATCTGAAAACATTTCCAATAATAGTTATTTTACTAAAGCACAAACCTTTCAAACTTTAATCAATTCATCTGTTCAAGCTGATGTAAATAAATTTTATACTTACACTCAATTCAGCAGTAATATGACAACTGATATTGCCTTAGGGATGAATACTGCTCCTGGATTAAGTAATTTAATGAGCGGCAGAAACACTTATTTAACAGCATTATCAGATTTTACGGCTACAAAACCTACAATTTCTGCAATTACACCTTCAGTTGCTAATCCTGCATTAGGCGGTACCGTTACGATTCGAGCAAATGTAATCAATACGAATACAAATGCCGTGTTTTTAGGTTATCGTGCAGCTACTAATTTACCATTTACCAAAGTGTTGATGTATGATGATGGTGCTCATGATGATGGTGCTTCGGGAGATAATGTATATGGTGCTTCAATGCCAATTAGTTCAATAACTACTCAATATTATATTTATGCAGAGAACAATACTATTGGAGCATTTTCACCGGCAAGAGCAGAACATGAATTTTATACTATAACAGCTTCCTATCCAACAATCACTCCCGGTTCTTTGGTCGTTAACGAAATAATGGCTCAAAATACAAGTACCGTAACAGATCCAAGTGGTGATTATAGTGATTGGTTTGAGTTATATAATAACAGTAGTGTTACAATTAGTTTAGATAATTTATTTGCCTCTGATACTTCGACCAATTTATTAAAATGGCAGTTTCCATCCGGAATTACAATTGCTCCAAACAGTTATTTAATTGTTTGGGCAGACGAAGATTTAATTCAGGAAGGCATTCATGCAAATTTCAAATTTTCTGCCAGTGGAGAAAGTTGTATTCTATCTTATGCCAACGGAATAATTATTGAGAATGTAACTTTTGGTGTTCAAGTTGCCAACATGGGTTATGCTCGTGTACCAAATGGAACAGGTAATTTTGTTATCCAGGCTCCTACTTTTAATGCCAATAATCAAGGCTTGTCTATTTCTGATTTTAATCAACAAAATAATCAATTACTTATTTATCCTAATCCTACTTCTAATTATGTAAACATTAGAATTTCTGAATTAATGGGTTCTGAAAAAATTAAAATTTTCAATTTATTAGGTCAAATAGTAATTGAAAAAGAAGCACATAATGATAATACCCTTGACTTAACCATATTAAGTGCCGGAACGTATGTTGTGAATTATGGCAAAATCAATAAAAAAATAGTTGTATTTAAATAAATGTAAAAAAATGAAAAAGTTATTATTACTCGTATTAATTGTTACATCTTTCACTTTTTCTTCTTGTTCTAAAGAAGAAGGTTATGGTGGATTAGCAACCATTAAAGGAAAAGTGTTTGGAAAAGACGTTAATTCCAATGGGAATTTAGTGGGAGAAGGTTATGTGGGCGGATTCAAAGTATATATAAGCAAACATGGGAATTCAGCATCTTTTGATGATGTAGATTCTTCTTATGATGGCACTTTTCAATTTGACTTTTTATATGAAGGATCTTATGATATATGGGTTTTTGGCGACTGTGATTCTTGTTCATGGGATCAGGTTTATGTATTAAGAACAGTCGAAATTACTTCAAAAAAACAAACCGTTGAAGTGGAAGATTTAGTCATTACATTTTAATAAATTATGTTTAACAAATTTCTATCCAATTTACAGCAATTAAATCCAACCACATTAAGTGAATTGGATTCTGTTTCTTTACAAAACAGAATAGACAGTAAGTATATTCTTAATGAAAAAGAAATGGTTAACCTCCTGCCATGTCTAATAGAGAATTATAAAATTCTTACAATAAAAGATGAAAGAATTTTCTCTTATGAAAACAATTATTTTGATACATCCGATTACTTATTCTTTAAAGATCATCACAATGGTTATGCTAATAGAATTAAAGTAAGAAGCAGAAGATATGTAGAATCTGATTTATGTTTTTTTGAAATTAAAAAAAAGGAAAAAGTAAATCGTACCAACAAACATCGTGAATCATTAGTTAGTTTAGTTTCAGATATCAATGAAGAGAAAAGAGAATTAATTCAATCATTTACCAGAAAAGAATTAATTGATTTACAATTAATTCTGAAAAATAATTTTAAAAGAATAACACTCGTTAATAATGAATTTACAGAACGAGTAACCATTGATTTTAAAATTCATTTTGCTGATGACACAAATGAAGTCAATTTTGAAGGAATTACCGTTGTTGAAATTAAACAATCAAAATCTTCTCAAGCCTCACCTTTAGTATCCTTTTTAAAAGAGAGCAATACAAGAGAACAAAGTTTTAGTAAATACATTTTTGGTGTTATTTCGTTAAAACCGGAGATCAAAAAGAATAATTTTTTACCCATCCTCAAAAATATAAATAAAATAAAGAACTAATGGAAGAAGCAGTAAGTACAGTTAAGAATGCATTTGACGCAACCGATTTTGGAATAAGAGCAGCAATTGATTTTATTGCCGTTGTTGTTTTAGTAAGTTTAATTTATTATCCTAAACATAAAAACAAAGACTTTATATTCACTTTTGTATTGTTTAATGTTATTAATTTTATGATATGCTATCTTTTAGGTTCAGCCAAAATTAAAATTGGCTTTGCTTTTGGATTATTTGCCATATTCTCAATCATTCGATATAGAACAATAGTTGTTTCCATTAAAGACATGGGTTATTTCTTCGTTTGTGTAGCATTGGGAATGCTTAATTCTTTGGCTTCCGTTCAAGACAACTTCAAAATGTTGATTATTTGCAACGTTGTAATTCTGATTTTGACATTTGTTTTAGAACGATTAGATTTTATCAAAAACGAAAATGCAAAAGAAATTGTCTATGATAAAATAACCTTGATAAAACCTGAATTCCGAACTGAACTTTTAGCTGACTTAAACGAAAGAATTGGTTTAAAAATTCATCGTGTAGACGTTGTTTCAATTGACTATTTAAAAGATGTTGCCTTATTAAAAGCCTATTTTTATGCAAAAGATAGTGAAAACTTATTACCAACAACTGTAGACAATGATTAAAACTCAAATCAAAAATTTACTACTTGTATTTTTCATTGTTTTTTGTAATTGCACTATTATTGGACAAGAGAATACGGATGTCCAAGCTCGTTTTTATGCAGCTGCTGATTACAAGATAAATAAAAAATGGCAAGTAGCTTTTGAATATCGCTATGCAATGGATCATGATATTAGTGAATTCAGAAATAATTCATTTGAAATTGGTACTAAATATGATGTAGCTAAAAAAATGAGTT
>NZ_PNJW01000037.1 GCF_013822155.1 Flavobacterium sp. | reverse complement strand
AGTGAACCAAGATGTGAAAGATTTATTATTAAATGTAATTATTTTAGTGACAGAGCAAAATAAAAAAAGTACAGAACTTGAAGTTTTCAATGATATTAATTCTACAGCAAAAAGAATAAGTACTGATCTTTCTATTCTTGCAAGATATAGATATAAAATAAAAGAGGAGAGCCTCAAAATAGAAGAAGTACCTACATTTATATCTATAAACACTGCATATGAATTAAAACAATTAGAAAATGATACTATTTGGTCTTTCGGTATAAAATTTGACATTCACTCCGATGTTACATTAGGTATTGTTGGTGTTTCTTCATTTGCTGAATCAATAAATCAAATCGTTGTTCAATTATTAGAAAAGAAGTTTGATTTTGACAAAAACAGAAAATTAAAAGGGAAGGATCTTATTGATTATTGTAATTATGTTTCAAAAGAAATCGCAATAGAAGTAAATGAAATTTGGTTTAATATAATCTATAAAAAATGGAAATTATGCTTTGAAAAGAGGATGGTAAAAGATGAATCAGGAGAAATAAAAAATGTTTACTATTCTGATAATTTTTATATTCAAAAAACAATTGGAGTAAAAGTACTAAATGTTTTATATTCCGAAATATTAAAAAGTCTCGATAAAGATAAAATAAACAATGCAAAAACTATGTATGATGAACTTATTTCAAGTAGCAAATTTACTGCTAATTTTTGGAAAAAAGGTGGAGTACTTTCTGGGTTAAGTTCTGAAAGTGGTTTTTCAAAAGCAAGAAATATGATTAAAGAAAAAGGTATTGATAATCAGTCTGAACTTTTTTAAAATATAAGTTGGTTTTCCAATCTGTAGACACCATGAAATTAAAAGAAAACTTAATGTAATAAGTTTATAAAATCTCTCAAACTCGTTAGAGAAAAATTAAAAGATAATGGAACGATTTGGATTAGTGGCACGTATCATAATATCTTTTCCATTGGTCAGTTGTTGCAGGAATTGGATTTTAAAATTCTGAACGTGATTACATGGGAGAAGAATAATCCACCGCCTAATTTTTCCTGTCGGTTTTTTACACACTCTGCGGAGTTGATTATTTGGGCACGAAAAAAAGAGAAGGTTCCACACTATTATAATTATGAGTTAATGAAGCAACTCAATGGCGACAAACAAATGAAAGATGTTTGGAAGTTGCCCGCTATTGCGAAATGGGAAAAGTCGTGTGGCAAACATCCGACGCAAAAACCGTTGTCGGTGTTGACACGGATAATATTAGCCTCTACGAAACCGAATGCTTGGATATTGGATCCGTTTGCCGGAAGTTCTACGACCGGAATTGCAGCGAATCTTGCTAACCGTCGTTATTTGGGTATTGATATGGAAACGTCGTTTTTAGAAATCAGTAAAAATAGAAAGTTAGAGATTGAAAATACTGCCGTTGCTGAAACTTACCGAAGTAAGATAAGCGGATTTGAAACGAAAAAGCAATTGGAGTTGTATTTGGTGGAAGAACCGAAAAAAGAATATGGAATCGAACTTGACCTGAATTTATTAAAAAAATAAGATTAGAACTCTGGAATATCAGTCAAACTTGAAAACGAATGGATATTTGATGCCGAATTTAATGTGGCTGAGTTTATTTGTTATGAAATTGCGTAAAAAATCCCGTAGGGATATAATGTATGTAACAACGGGTTTCAACCCGTTGAAAATGTAGCGAAAACCAATCAAAAATCCCGTAGGGATGATATACTATGGCAAACACCTATACACAACTCTATATTCAATTTGTATTTGCGGTAAAATATCGAGAAGCAATGCTCCTTTCCTCTTTTAAAACAGAATTGCATCAATACATTGGCGGTATCATTAATCATAATAAGCATAAACTCTTAGCCATTAACGGAATGCCTGACCATCTTCATATTTTGATTAGCATGAAACCAACACAATCTATGTCTGAATTAATGCAAGACATCAAAGGAAGTTCATCCAAATGGATAAATGAAAAGAAGTTTTTAAACGTTAAATTTGAATGGCAAGAGGGATATAGTGCTTTTTCTTATTCGAAATCGCATGTTGATGCGGTTATTAAATATATAACTAATCAAGAACAGCATCATAAGACAAAAACATTTCAAGAGGAATATTTGGATTTTTTGAATGCATTTGAAATAGACTTTGATGAGCGTTATGTTTTTAAAGAGCCTATTTAATATATCATCCCTGTAAAAATTCTTTTTCTAAAACTGTCACAACTGTTATTCTCTTTTTAGCACTAATCAGTTTTGGTTTGGTTGCTCGTACAGGGTATTTAGGTGGACAAATAAGACATACTGAAATTACATCGGGAACAGCACAAAGTATGGGAGAGCAAGGTGGTGAACTAGAAGGAGATGATGATTAAAAAACAGTTCAGTTTGAGATAAAAGACAACTAGTTTAAAAAAGCGATTCTAACGGATCGCTTTTTTGAAGTATTATCAGATACAATTTAACAAAGCAATTACAACTCTTATTATATTTGCTACTAACTTTACTACAATAGTGACAAATAGTACAATTTAATACATCTTTAAATAGAAAGTTAACTAATAAAAGAATACCTGTAATTCATACAAAAATTTAAAACAGCGAATAAAATGATAACAATTGATAACTATTTAGACAGTCATTACATACACAGAAGTAATTGGTTGAGAGCAGCCGTTTTAGGTGCTAACGATGGAATAATTTCAATTTCAAGTTTAGCAATTGGGGTAGCCGCGGCAAGTTCAACCAGAGAACCCATCGTTTTAGCAACAGTTGCCGGTTTGGTTGCAGGAGCTTTATCAATGGCTGCCGGTGAATATGTTTCCGTCAGCTCACAGACCGATACAGAAAAAGCAGATATTGAAAGAGAAACCCAAGAGCTCAAGGAAATGCCGGATGAAGAACTACAGATACTAGCTCAAATCTATGAAAAGAGAGGCTTAAAAAAAGAAACGGCACTACAAGTAGCTATTGAATTGACAGAAAAAGATGCTTTAGGAGCACACATAAGAGATGAATTGGGTATAAACGAGATTAGTCAGGCAAACCCAATTCAAGCAGCAATGGCCTCAGGTGCAGCCTTTACGGTTGGTGGCGTTTTACCTCTTTTGGTAATACTTTTCACACCATTAAAAGGCATGGAATATTGGCTATATGGATTTACAATAATTTTTCTACTTATTTTAGGAACAATTGCGGCAAAAACAGGAGGATCAAGTGTCAAAAAAGCCATTTTTCGGATTACTATTTGGGGAACACTTGCTATGGGATTGACCGCAGCTGTAGGCTATATTTTCGGTGTCAAATTATAATAAGAGACTTAATAATTTAAACGAAACTTTTATATTCTAGCTGATAATTTTAAATTAACGGTGTGGAGTGCTAGGCTTAAATTCTTATTTTTGTGAAAAAATTATTTAAATCACTCACTTCCATACACATGAAAAAAATAGTACTTTCCTTTTTCATCTTCTTACCTGCCTTTGTTTTTGCACAAATAGGTTTTGAGCAACATGTGGTTATTGATAATACGTTTGGAACACCCTATCCTCATCGCGTGGCAGTAGGAGATATTGATGGTGACACCTATCCCGATGTGCTTGTGGGCGGTTCAGGGAAACTAGCCTGGCATAAAAACACGAATGGTTTAGGTACGTTCAGCACGGCTAAAACAGTGGCTCCGGGCCTTTCTTCTTTCAACTCGGTTGCAATTGCAGACATGGATAACGACACGTATCCTGACGTGGTGTACAGTATTTGGAGTAGTAATTTAGCGAAAGTATACTGGCAAAAAAACATTGATGGACTCGGTACTTTTGGTGCTGCTGTTCAAATTAACACCAATAACAATTACCTCATGAAATTGGAAGTAATTGACTTTGACAATGATGGCGACAACGATGTTGTACTTAATTCTTTTGACAATGTAATCGTCTTGAAAAATGATGGTGCCGGTATTTTTACGACATCTAACCTGTTGGGAGCCAATAACAGTTTTCATATTGTGGATGTTACCGGAGATGGCCTCGCGGATGTAATTAGAGTTGCGGGTTACGACTTGGTTGCCTTCAAACAAAATGCGGACGGAACCCTTACGCTGTTAGATAACATGGACAGCTTTGCCCAAACCACCCGTATTTTCAGTGCAGATATTGACAGCGACGGCGATACCGACATTCTAACGATATTTGAAAACGGCGGTTCGCAAAGACGCATCAAATGGTATCAAAACACAAACGGTTTAGGTACGTTTGCCGCCAACCAAGTGTTAGTCTCCCTACCCAATTTAGCGGTGACTTCCTCCAACGACACGAAAGAATTGCAGTTTTCTGATTTTGATGGTGATGGTAAACTAGATATTATGTTGTCAGAATCCTCAACGAACAAACTTTGTTGGTATAAAAACCTAACCGGTACTACTTTTGGGACTGAACAAATTATTACAACCGAAGCCTTGAATGTTAGAGAGGCCGTTGCTGTTGATGTAAACAGTGACGGTGATGACGATATCGTTTCCGTTTCGTATGATGATGGAGATGTGGCTTGGTACAAAAACACGAATGGTTTAGGGACTTTCAGTGCTGCCAACATGGTCTCTTATTATGCATTTTTTGTGAATCATATTGATGTGGGCGATTTAAATAACGATGGAACTCCGGATATACTTTCGACTTCGCATGGTGATAAAAAAGTAGCATGGTATAAAAACGTGGATGGTTTAGGTGCTTTTTCGCAACCGCAAACATTGATTTCTAAATCCATCAACGGCACCCGAAACGGTTATGCTAAAGACATGGATGGTGATGGTGATTTAGATGCTTTGTATACTTATTATTTGGATGATAACGTAGATGTATTCAATATTCGATGGAAAGAAAATAATGGTGCCGGAGTTTTTACAACGGAACATGTGGTTTATGTGGGTATCCCCGATTTGTATGCTATCACGCCTTGTGATATTGATGCGGATGGTGATACCGATATTGTTGCTGCTTTTAATAACACCAATTTGATGGTTTTGAAAAACAATGGCAATGGAACGTTTGCACCTCAACAATTGTTCAACTTTCCGGTGGGGAGTTTGGGTTATATTGTGGTGGAAGATGTAGATGGCGATGACGATTTAGATGTCATCAGTTCCGGTTCCAACAAATTTGCCTGGTATGAAAACACAAACGGTCAAGGAGATTTGAGTGTGGAACATATCATTCCGTTGACCAATAACAGTTCGCGGGTTTTGAACACAGCTGATTTGGATGGTGATGGTGATAAAGATATTCTATTCATCAATCGAACTCCCAACAAAATTGGTTGGTTTGAAAACACGGATGGTAATGGTACTTTTGGTCCGGAAATCATTCTGGCTACTGTCACAAAACCGTTATCCATTCTAGCTGTTGATTTAGATGGTGATGGCGATAAGGATATTGTTTGTGATGCGGAACAGGGCTTTCGTTTGCAATGGTTTGAAAATAATGGAACCGCCACTTTTAGTGCAGGTTTTGAAATTAGCAGCACGATTGGCCGCGTGACTAGTCTTGTCGCCGAAGATATGGATGCTGATGGTGATTTAGACCTTGTTACTTCTTCTTATGATGATGATAAAGTGGCTTGGTTTGAAAACTTAGGAGCTTTTAGAAATACGTTGCAAGGAACTGTTCGAATTGATACCGATAGTAACGGTTGTAATTCCACCGATATTGTTGTTCCAAACGTTTTGATTACAACCGATAACGGCTCAAACACTTTCTCTACTTTTACCAGTGCTTCCGGACAATATGTATTGTATGCCAATGAAGGTAATTATACGACCAGTGTAACCACACCGTTACCAAATTATCCTCCAAATCCAACCAGTCAACTTTGGTCATTTGAAGGGGTGAATCAAACTCAAATCGTTGATTTTTGTTTAGAACCTTCTACCCTTTTTGAAGATTTAGAAGTAAGTATGGTTCCGTTAAATCTTGCAAGGCCCGGATTTATGTCGAAATACCGTATTCATATTAAGAATAATGGAACAAATCAAATGAATGGTGACTTAACGTTTACGTATGACCCGGTGAAATTTAGTTTTATCACATCAAGTACTGCTACCAGCTCACAAACAGCCAATTCATTAAGTTTTACTTTTGCGAATTTAAATGCTTTTCAAACCAAAATTATTGATTTAGATTTTCAAGTTGCAACCATCCCTACTACTACTATTGGTGAATCTGTTCTTTTTTCTGCTGCTTTAAATGAAAACACGAATGACATAACACCAGAAAATAATACTGTTTTGTTTCATCAACTGATTGTTGGTGCTTATGATCCTAATGATATTCAAGTTGCAGAAGGTCCACAAATAGCTTTTGAAGATGTGGATAAGTATTTACATTACATTATTCGTTTTCAAAATACAGGTAATTTTTATGCACAAAACGTAGTGGTTACCAACGAATTGGATGACAAATTAGATTGGACAACTTTTCAATTAGAAAGTTACAGTCATAACAACCGTGTGGAACTTTTGAATGGAACATCGATTGATTTTATATTTAATGCTATTTATTTACCCAGTGTGAACCAAGACGAAGAAGGTTCACAAGGTTTTATTGCTTATAAAATTAAACCCAAAACAACGGTTGCTCTTGGTGATGTTATTAGTAATACGGCTTCTATTTATTTTGATTTTAATCCCGCCATCATCACCAATACAGTAACAACGACCATCGTAGAAACGGTTTTAGGCAGTCCCTCTTTTGAAGACGAACTAGTAACTGTTTATCCAAATCCTACATCAGGTTGGTTAACCATAAGTTCCAAAGAGAATATTATTAAAATCGAAGTGTATAATCAAGTGGGGCAACGGATACTCCAAAGCGGTGCTACATCCTCATTAGACATTTCTGCGTTGAGCAAGGGAGTCTATTTTATTCGGTTAGTTGATTCGAATGAGCAAGTATTAGTTAAAAAAGTGATTAAACAATAAAAACTTTTTTGTGTTTATTGTTTTAAGGGGGAGTTACAGTAATTGTAACTCCCCCTTATTATTAAACTTGCTGTAGCATTTTTTAATGTTATTCCTTTTTCTTCGGACGTCTTCTGCTGGCAGCTATTACTTATAATTTATTGATATAACTACTGTATAAATCTTTAAACTGATAGCCTACTGCTACACGATCTTTACTTAGTTTATTGTATTCCACCAAACCCCAAAGAATCAATTCTTTCAAGAAATACTTGTCTTGAACAGGAAACTCAGGTTGGTATTTTTGAATGAGGTCTTCCAAGGGTTGGATAGCATCCAATTGTTTTTGGTAAGTATCATCTGTGGCATCGTCTAACAATTCGAAACCTGACTCAGCAAAAAACCATTCCAGTATTTTAGCATATGGACTAGCATCGACATCGCGTTCCAACTTTTCGATTTTAGGAAAATAAGCCGGAAAAAAGGTTCTAATCGCATCGCCAATTAAATGTTGAGCGACAACGGCTGCTCCTTCCTGTTCACCTTCATAGACCAATTCTACTTTTCCGGTAATGGCAGGAATAATTCCCATAAAATCAGATAAACGAACAACTGTGGTGTCACTTCCATTGAGCAAGGCTCTTCGTTCGGCAGTACTGATTAAATTTTCATAAGCTGTAATGCTCATACGGGCACTCACCCCACTTTTAGCGTCGATGAATTCACTTTCGCGTGCCTCAAAACTGATTTGTTCCAATAGATCTTTAGCAATCGAAGGTACGTAAACGGCTTCTGTTTGCACCGTATTCAACTTCGCTTCTTGATGCGTAATGGTTCTTGCAATAGCCAATGTTTCGGGATAATGCGTTAAAATCTGCGAACCAATTCGGTCTTTCAACGGAGTCACAATACTTCCTCGGTTGGTATAATCTTCCGGGTTAGCGGTGAACACAAATTGCATGTCTAATGGCATGCGGACTTTAAATCCGCGGATTTGAATATCGCCTTCCTGCAAAATATTAAACAATGCCACTTGAATGCGAGCTTGTAAATCAGGTAATTCGTTGATGACAAAAATGCAACGATTTGCCCTTGGAATCATCCCGAAATGGATGACACGGTCGTCGGCATACGATAGTTTTAAATTGGCTGCTTTGATGGGATCAACATCTCCAATTAAATCGGCCACGGTTACATCGGGTGTGGCTAATTTTTCAGCAAATCGTTCACTTCTGTGCATCCATTGTATCGGAGTTGCATCGCCTTTTTCAGCAATCAAATCTTTAGCAAAACGCGAAATAGGCTGTAACGGATCATCATTAATTTCCGAACCGGCCACAATAGGAATGTACTCGTCTAACAGTTCTATCATCTTTCGAGCCAATCTTGTTTTTGCTTGTCCCCGTAATCCGAGTAAATTGATATTGTGGCGTGATAAAATGGCTCTTTCTAATTCAGGAATGACAGTGTTTTCAAATCCGTGTACCCCTTCAAAAACAGGTTTACCTGCTTTAATTTTGGCACGTAAATTATCTCGCAACTCGTCTTTGATACTTTTAGAAATGTATCCTGCTTGTTTTAATTCGGCTAATGTTTGTATATTTTTCATGGAATATGTTATCGGTTTTTTTTGTATCTATTTTCTACTTCACTCTTTTCTTACGGTTGCTTTCATAATCTTCAAAAATCATTTCGCCTAATCCTTTTAATCCGGTATAAAAAGCTTTTCCTTGGTTGGCTTCAGTAAAACGATTAACGAATTGCTGCAAATAAGGGTCATTTGCAATCATGAATGTAGTGATTGGAATGTGTAATTTTCGTGCTTGTGCAGCATGGTTATAACATTGCTCCACTATGTATTCGTCGAGTCCATTGCTATTCATGTAATACGTTCCGTCTTTTTCACGAACACAACTTGGTTTTCCGTCAGTTATCATAAAGATTTGCTTGTTGGTGTTGCGTTTTCTGCGAAGCATATCCATTGCTAGTTGTAATCCTGCTACGGTATTAGTATGATAGGGACCGACTTTTAAATACGGTAAATCTTTGATAGCAATGGGCCACGCATCATTTCCGAATACTAAAATATCAATCGTATCTTTGGGATAGCGGGTCGTGATTAACTCTGCCAATGCCATGGCAACTTTTTTGGCGGGTGTGATTCGGTCTTCACCATATAAAATCATGCTGTGACTGATGTCAATCATCAAAACGGTACTCATTTGTGCTTTGAATTGGGCATCTTCTACGACCAAATCGTTTTCAGTTAAGTTAAATTCCGCTATCCCATTATTGATTTGGGCATTGCGTAAACTTTCTGTAAGTGATATATTTTCGAGGCCATCTCCAAAATGATAGGCTCTAAACTCACCGGTTTGTTCATCTCCGTTTCCGGCGTATTTTGTTTTATGGTTGCCGTTTCCTGATTTTTTTAGATTTCCGAAAATTTGGTCTAACGCCTGTTGTCGAATGGCACGTTCCGTTTTGGACGTGATTCCGGTTCCTGAGGTGCCATCTTCTTTGAGTTCTTCGCGGATGTATCCTTTTTTCTTTAAATCTTCAATAAAATCATCGATGGTGTAGTTCTTATCGGTCAATTTATATTCCACATCCAACTGCCGCAACCAGTCAATAGCCTCGTCAAAATCGCCTGATGTATGAGTGATTAACTCTTTGAAAATTTCAAATAGCTTATCAAATAGCGAGACAAAAGGTGCCTCGTACTTCTTGAAGATAAATCCTTTTTTACTGTTCCTTTCCATAGTAGTTAAAATTACTATTTTAATGACAGAACGCTCTACAACGATTATTAATTTTTAGTTAAAGTAAAAGGGTTGAAATATTACATGCTGAATAAAGTAACTCTACAAATTATGTAAGTGTTGCCGAGACTGCATGTAAACTTACAGTAAATCTATAAAATAATTTTAAGTATTTAAATAGCGTATTAAATCGTAATATTTGTTCCTAATATCGTTGGGAAAGCATTGCTAGGATAGCCAGTTTGGATTTTTAAAAAAATGCTTTGCTTTAAATCAAAATCAACACCGCTATGCCAATAAACACGACAATTTGTAACCACTTTAAAAACACGGCAAACTTTTCGTTAGTTCGAATAAAAACGGTTAGTTTATCTGCCACGATGCTGACCATAGAAAAAATCAGGAACGCTTGAAGCATGAACACAAAGCCTAATGTATAAATTTGTCGGGTGACATTACCCAACTTTTCATCAATAAAACCAGGAAAAAAGGCTAGGAAAAACAAGGTAACTTTCGGGTTGAGCACATTCATGATAAAACCTTGTTTCACTAAAGCTAATAAGGATTTTTGTGGCTTTGCTTGGGTATTTAAAGTAATGGAAGCAGGAGCTTTATAGACTTGGTAGGCAATCCAAAGCAAATAACAAGCTCCAAAAACTTTGATTACTGTGTAAATTACTTCCGCTTCTTTGATAACAGCTGAAACACCCAACGCAATTAATGTGGTGTGTACTAAAATTCCGGAGACTAATCCTAATGCAGTGGCAATGCCATACTTTTTCCCGTTGGAGATGCTTTGGGTAAGGACATACAGAATATCCGGTCCAGGAGAAAGAGTTAAAGCTATGGAAGCGAGAAGGAAAGGGAGCATTAAAATTATGAATTGGGAAGTTATAATTCTTTCAAAATTCGGTTGTTGATTTCCTTGATTAATCCCGGACCTTCATAGATAAAGCCCGTGTAGAGCTGGATGAGACTGGCTCCGGCATTTAACTTTTCGATGGCATCATCTGCAGAATGTATTCCCCCCACTCCAATGATTGGGAAGGCTTTGTTGCTTTTTTCACTTAGAAAACGGATAACTTCTGTGGAACGTTTAGTCAGGGGTTTACCACTTAAACCACCTGTTTCCAGTTTGTTTTCAGCTAATAATCCTTCCCGGGATAAGGTTGTGTTGGTAGCTATGACACCGGCAATTTTAGTTTCATTTACGATATCAATGATGTCTAACAGTTGCTCATCGGTTAAATCGGGAGCGATTTTGAGCAGGATTGGTTTTTGTTTGGGTTTAGCTTCATTGAGGTTTTGCAAGGTTTGCAATAAATTGGTAAGTGGCTCTTTATCTTGTAAGGCTCTTAAATTAGGTGTGTTAGGCGAACTCACATTCACCACAAAATAATCTATGTGTGGAAACAGGGCTTCAAAACAAATCATATAATCAGAAGCTGCTTCATAGTTAGGTGTATTTTTATTCTTCCCAATATTCCCGCCTATTAAAACGCCTTTGTTCTTTTTCAATCGTTCTACTGCCTCTAAAACACCACCATTGTTAAACCCCATTCGGTTGATAATAGCGGCATCTTCTTTTAATCGAAATAATCTTTTTTTGGGATTGCCTTCTTGTGGCTTGGGCGTTAAAGTTCCTATTTCAATGAATCCAAATCCGAAGTTGTCGAGTTCTTTAAATAATTTAGCGTCTTTATCAAAACCGGCTGCTAAACCAACCGGGTTTTTGAATGTTAAACCAAATACTTCCCGTTCCAATTTTGGGTTTTTCACCTCGTACATTGCTTTCATGAGTGGACCAAAGCCTGGTATTTTATTCAAAAAACGAATGAGCGAAAAGGTAAAATAATGCACTTGTTCCGGATCGAAGCAGAACAAAATCGGTCGAATCAGTAGTTTATACATAATGGTTGTGTTGTCAGGCAAAAATAATCAATATCAATTACATCGTTGCCAAACACGAAACAAAATAATCAATTTCTTCTTTGGTATTTTGATGATTAAAGGATAGGCGAATGTTAGGTTTTTTTAATTCCGCTTCCGAGAGAAATTCTACCAGCACATGAGATGGCTTTATACTTCCGGATTGACAGGCACTTCCGCGGGAAACGGCAATTCCTTTCATATCCAATTCAAACAATAACATGGTTGCTTTCTCCGCTGACAAGGGTAATTGAACATTCAATATGGAATAAAATGTTTCCACTCCTCCATTGAATTTAATCGTTGGAAAATGAGCAGAAAGCTTTTCGATGGCGTATTTTTTAATTTCAAAAATAGAATCGCGTTCAGTTCCTAGCTTTTCATAGGCAAGCTCAAGGGCTTTTGCTATTCCTGCGATTTGATGAATGGCTTCCGTACCGGCACGAAGCCCTTTTTCCTGCTCTCCGCCAACCAATAAGGCTGTTATGGGTGTGTTCTTTTTGATAAAAGCAAATCCCACACCTTTAGGCCCGTGAAATTTATGT
Organism: Flavobacterium sp.; assembly: GCF_013822155.1. GTDB lineage: Bacteria > Bacteroidota > Bacteroidia > Flavobacteriales > Flavobacteriaceae > Flavobacterium. The sequence goes on along the minus strand of NZ_PNJW01000037.1, from coordinate 19,990 downwards.
CCGCTCGCCACCAAAAAATCTATAGGAAGTTGTTGCAAATCGAATTCTGTTTTTCCCATCGACTGCACGGTATCGGAATGAAAAAAGGCTTTGTGCAATTTACATAACTCACTTACCCGTTCTAAATCTAAGACTACTCCGGTTTCATTGTTTACATGCATTAAGCTCACTAAGGTTAATTTATGATTCTCTAACAAAGTGGCTAATTGTAAATAATCTACTTGGCCGTTAGGTAAAATCGTTAAAAAATCAACTTCGATTCCAAACTCTTTTTGAAGGGCTAATATGGGATACAACACGGCGTGGTGTTCTATTTTAGTGGTAATGATACGCTTTACACCTATGTTTTTTACCGCATTTTGTAAAATCCAATTATTGGCTTCTGTTCCGGAAGAAGTGAAGATTATTTCCTGAGCAGCACAATTTAGTTGTTTTGCTATCCTTTTTCTGGCGGATTCCAAAACGGCTTTTGCTCCCCGACCAAAACTGTGCGAGGAGGAAGGATTACCATATTCGGTTTGCATCACGTGAGCCATTTCCTGAATTACTTCGGGACGAATGGCTGTGGTAGAGGCATTATCGAGGTATATTTTGTTCATTAGTAATATTTCTTTATTACTTTTTTTCCTAACTGTGCAGGAGATTCCTATATCGACTTCGTCATCTTTCGAAATGACAAAAAATTAATTTAGAGGAATGAAACTAATCGCAGTTCCACCGCCGGCTGCTAAATTCAATTTTAATTTGGTTTTAGCCGTTACTTCGACTGTTTTTATGGAATAAGCTTTTGGATTTTTTTCCCAATGAGCGTCTTTCCCATCTTGGTAAATAGTGGCTTTGTATTTTTTACCGGGTGTTAAAAAGTCTAACGTAATCTCTGTATTTCTTGCATTTTCATCTGTTATGGCTCCTAAAAACCAAGATTCTTTTCCTTTTGTTTTACGGGCAATAGTTAAGTAGTCACCGGGTTCTGCTTCCATGATTTTAGTTTCATCCCAATCTACTTCAACGTCTTTGATAAACTGGAAGGCATCCGGATAACGCTCATAATTTTCGGGCAAATCAGCTGCCATTTGCAATGGACTGTAAATCGTTACATACAAAGCCAATTGTTTCGCTAAGGTGGTGTGCACCTGCTCTTTTTTAGTTGCATCATAATGATTCATTTTGATTTCAAAAATTCCGGGAGTGTAATCCATCGGTCCACCTAAAAATCGAGTAAACGGAAGTATAGTTTCATGCATAGGCGGATTACCGTTGCTCCAAGCATTGAATTCATTTCCTCGGGCTGCTTCCGCCGCAATGTAGTTAGGATACGTTCGATGAACACCGGTAGGCCGAGATGATTCGTGCGAATTGACCATGATTTTATATTCTGCCGCTCTTTCGACTACCCAATTGAAATGGTTGACCATAGTTTGTCCATCATGCCACTCGCCTCTTGGAATAATTTTGCCAACATAACCACTTTTTACTGCGTTATAATTATGTTTTTTCATAAAAGAAAAAGCACGGTCCAAACGTCTTTCGTAATTAGCAACCGAACCGGAAGTTTCGTGGTGCATAATCATTTTAACTCCTTTAGATTCGGCATATTTTTGCACTTCCTCCACATTGAAATCAGGATAAGCAGTAACAAAATCAAACACATTTTCTTTCCAGTTACCAAACCAATCTTCCCAACCAATATTCCAACCTTCCACTAATACACCATCAAAACCATGCTTGGCTGCAAAATCAATGTATCGTTTTGTGTTTTCCGTAGTTGCTCCGTGTTTTCCGGTAGGTTTTAACTCCGCATCCTGAGCCATTTGAGCGTTTTGTGAACCGGCATAGTCCCAAGTAGCTTTACCCACATGCATTTCCCACCAAATACCGACGTATTTCATTGGTTTAATCCATGACGTATCTTCAATTTTTGAAGGCTCATTTAAGTTCAAGGTCATTTTTGAAGCAAGAATTTTACGAGCATCATCACTCACCATGATTGTTCGCCAAGGTGAATTAGCAGGAGCTTGCAAATAAGCTTTATCTCCAATGGCATTGGGCACCAAATGAGATTGCATCAAAAAAGTAGTGGTATCTAAATCTAAATGCATGATAGGATAATTGACTACAGCAGCTTCAAAGATATTGATATACAATCCATCTGTTGATTTCATCATTACGGGAGATTGAATACGGGAATTTGCCATCGGCCCTTTCATGCCAATTCCGTTGTTCATATCTAATTTAGACACATCAACTTGCGACAATTTTGTTTCATTATACACATATTCCTGGCTGTCATAATCACCCGGAATCCAAAAGGCTTTATGATTACTTGTTAAAGCAAATTGCGTCACTTCATCTGTAATGACAAAATAATTCATTTCGGGTTGAGCAGGAAATTCATATCGGAAAGCTAAACCTTCGTTGAATAATTTAAAAACAATATTCATTTTCCGTTTGGTTGACTTTTGAAATAACTCGACAATCAATTGGTTATATTGATTTTGAATTTCTTTTTGTTCACCTAAAACGGGTTTCCAACTTTCATTAACGGTTGAGAACGATGTTTTTAAAATTTCAAATTCAGCCGCTAACGTATTCGCGTTTTTCAGAATCACTCCTAAAAAACTGGTTTGAAGCACTGGTTTCGTTTTATAATTTAAGCTATAATATGGGCGTCCAATTTTGTTTACCCCAACAGTTAATTCTAGTTGTTTATCAGGCGATTGAAGATTTTGACTAAAAGTGATTGTTGAGAATAAAAAAAAGATGAATAGGGAAATATTTTTCATTTGTTACGTATTTATGAAACAGATTCAAAGATAAGAATAATGGTTAAAATCATACTAATTAAATAGAAATGCTTTTGAAAGAAATTAAAAATCCTATTTTTGCTTTAAATTTTTTAAACTATGAAACGATTTATAGGCTTTTTGGTGCTTATGCTTACGCTTAATGCTTGTGATGACGGAGACTTTGATATTGAAACATTTAATTTTTCAGATGTATCTACAAACCAGTGCAACAGTGGTGTTTCAGGTTTTTTTATCTATAAAATAAATAATGTAGAAGTATTACTCGTTCAAATTCCGGAAAGTAATTTTATAAATGAAATAACGACTCCCGGCACACCGAGAACTGTAAACATTGGAGGAGCCAATAAAGTAATTTATAGAATTTATGATGGAACAGTCACAACCGGTGATATTTGCAACACTATTCCCCCTGCAACTCCTGTAGTAACTGAAGAATGGAATGCTCTTGCCGGAACCATTGAAATAGTGACAACTGTAAACAAAACCGTTGATGAAACACTTAATTCCTCTATCGTTACGGGCTATACACATAATATTATTTTACGAAATGTAAATTTTCAAAAAGGAAATGGAAAAGAACAATTGTTTGAATCTTTAACTTTTGGGAATTATATCACTTCTGCTACACCACCTGCTAATTTTGAGGGCTTTGCCGTAAAAAACTGTTCGAATGACTATAATTTTTTATATAAAATTTCAGGTACACAAGCGTTAACTTTTGCGGTAGATGCAACGCTTTTTCAAAATGAAGTCACTCCAGTTGACAGCCCAAGAACAGCGTTAATTGACGACACCAACCAAGTTGAATTGCGTTATTATAGTGACAATATTAATGATTCATTTGCCTGCACATCACCACCGCTTTCCTATCCGGTATTAGATCAAAAATGGGTTTCGGAAGATGGAGTAACCGACGTTAGCGGAATGATTGAAGTGACCACTACAGAAGAATATTTAATTCCGACAGATAATCAAAGTCCTTTAGTGGGTTATCGTCAAAAAGTGACACTGAAAAAAGTTACTATGTTTAGAAACGGAGTAACTTTTAAATTGGGAGATGTATATGAATATGGTGAATTCGTAACGCCTTTATAAAAGTTTTTTCTGGATAAAATAAACCTCCGTTGCCCCTAAACCGTATTTTTGATAATCGGCATCCTGAAATTTTAGATTATCATAACGGCCTAATAAAAAGTCTAATTCGGCTTTTAAGACCCCTTCACCTACACCGTGAATAAAAACGACTTTTGGCATTTTATTTTTAATAGCAAATTCGAGTTGCCTTTTTGCTGTTTCCATTTGTAAATTTAAAATATCGTAGTTGTTCATTCCGCGTTTAGAAGGAACTAATTTTTCGATATGTAAATCGACTTCTAAGACAAAATCGTCCTTACGGGATTTCTTTTCTTTGACAAAACTACGCTTAGTTGGTTCTGTTTTTTCCTGAATTGCTTTGTGTAATTTATCTGTTGAAATAAAACTATTTAATTCGCTGGTAATGTTTATCTTAATTAGCTCCTTGACAAAATATGTCATCAGGAATCCGTCTGTAGTTTCTACTTCCACTTCGTTGTTTTTAATGGAAACAACCACTCCGGAAATGTCTTCGTCTAATGCTGAAACTTTGTCTCCAATATTAAACATCTTCTTCTTCTTTATCTTGATTTTTACTTGGCACTTTTTGCATGAGTTTCATTACCCCTATCATTAAAATTACAATTGCAGCTACTTTTATATAGACCTGATAATTACTTTCTTTTGGCGTATAAAAAGCAAAAAAAACGGCTATCAACAGTAATGGAATAATTAACTTTTTCATGATGAATATTTAAATTGAAATCTCTCTTCATTGGATTCCAAATGTAGAAATTAAAATTATAAGTTTACTATTTGTATTGCAAACTCTTTTTTTTGTAAAATTGTGAATCAATAAAAGTTAAAATTATGGAAGAATACATGCTTCCCTGTTTATCAAAAAAACTATTTGGCATTGACTGTTTAGGCTGTGGCATTCAGCGTGCCATTGTTTTATTGTTGGAAGGGGAATTTACTGCAGCATTTTACATGTACCCGGCTATTTATACAATGCTTTTATTTTTTTCTTTTATTGGCATCAGCTTTATCGATAAATCCAGAAACTACCACAAAATAATTATGCTTTTTGGAACCGTTACAGCAGTCATTATGGTTGTTTCCTATTTGTATAAAGTCATAGTCTATTAAAATCTAAGCCATAAAAAAAGCCACTTTAAAAGTGGCTTCCTTCTTATTTTTCAAACTCTTTCAGTGTTTTAATGATAATTGAAATACAATCCAACAACTGTTCTTCATTCATAACCAAAGGTGGAGCAAAACGAATAATGTTTCCGTGAGTAGGTTTCGCAAGCAATCCATTTTCAGCTAATTTCATACAAATATCCCATGCTGTTGAGCTATCTTCTGTATCATTAATTACAATAGCATTCAGCAACCCTTTGCCTCGCACTAAACTTACGATGGAACTATTTTCAATATACTCGCTTAATTTTACTCTAAATAATTTACCCAAAGCACGGGCATTTTGAATTAAATTTTCTTCTCCCACTACTTCCAAAGCTGCTTTTGCAACTGCTGCAGCTAATGGGTTTCCTCCAAATGTAGAACCGTGTTGTCCGGGTTTAATCACATGCATAATGTTATCATCCGCTAAAACTGCCGAAACCGGATAAACGCCACCGGAAACTGCTTTTCCTAAAATCAGAATATCGGGTTTAGCATATGTATTTTGTCTTTCACAATTGTTTTCGCAAGTACAATTGCCACAAACAGCCAGTAAAGAACCTGTTCTGGCAATTCCGGTTTGTACCTCATCAGCAATAAAAAGAACATTGTATTGATCACAAAGTTCTTTCACTTGTTCTAAATAGTTTTCTGCTGGAACATAAACACCGGCTTCTCCTTGAATGGGTTCCACTAAAAATCCTGCAATGTTTTTATTGTTTTCTAAAACAAATTTAAAGGCTTCAATATCATCATATGGAATCTTGATAAATCCTACTGTGTAAGGACCAAAGTTTTTTCTGGCATTTTCATCATTAGAAAAAGAGATGATTGTAGTTGTTCGTCCGTGAAAATTATTGTCACAAACAACAATTATAGCTTCATGTTCATCGATACCTTTTTTTTCATAAGCCCATTTTCTACAAATTTTGATAGCTGTTTCAACCGCTTCAGCTCCCGTATTCATGGGCAATATTTTATCAAACCCAAATAATTCGGTAATGTATTTTTCGTATTTACCTAATTTATCATTGTAAAAAGCTCTTGAAGTCAACGTCAAGGTTTGAGCTTGTTGTACAAGAGCATTCACTATTTTTGGATGGCAATGACCTTGGTTCACCGCTGAATAAGCAGATAAAAAATCATAATATTTTTTTCCATCTACATCCCAAACATATACTCCTTCTCCTCTACTCAGTACAACCGGCAACGGATGGTAATTATGAGCACCGAATCGATCTTCTAAGGCAATAAATTCTTTTGAATTGATTTTTTCTAAAACTGACATTTTCTTAAATTTAAAATGAACTACTTATCAATTCCTACTTTTGGAGAGAAATCATCCTAAACAGAAGCAAAAATAACGAATATTCCGTTGAAAATAATGAGATGATTCATAAAAAAAGAGTAAGCAGCAAAACTCTTTATTAATCAAATATTAAAAAAAGATTACTAATTAAGAATAAATCTTTATTTTTGTAAAAATTAAAATAATTGACATGAAAAAGATTCTTTTTTTATTATTAAGTTTCACTTTAGTGGGAATAACTTCTTGTTCATCTGATGATGACAAAGCTGACGTGAATTATGTTACTGCAAAATTTAACGGAGTTGAAACGAAGTTTAATATCATTTCCGTTGATAAAATTGATTATGACGGATATTCAGATATTATTGTAACCGCTACAACAAACAATGACCCAACTAAAGTAATTACTATTGCTTCTGAGTATGGTGTTACCGGTCAAAATGAAATTTGGGGATTTGATTATGAAACAAGTGATGGTTATTACGTTCAGGATTCCGATAATTTCACATCAACCCTTACTACAAATTCAGACGGAAAATACATAGGTACTTTCTCCGGATCATTAGTTGATGATTCAAATGGAAATGTAATGGTATTGACTAATGGTGCGTTCAATATTGCCTATTAAAAAATAATAATTAAGTTCTAAAACGCCTTCTTTCGAGGGCGTTTTTTGTTTTAAAAAATAATTTCATTACCCGATTAATTTTCTTATTGAATACCTTATTTTTGCCATATGGGAAGAAAAAACACAGACAAAATAATTTTTAAAGAAGTAACCGTTTTAGATGCCGGAGCAAAAGGCGTTTCTGTAGCAAAAGCAGAAGATGGCAGGGTAATTTTTATATCCAATGTTGTTCCAGGTGACATTGTTGACGTTCAAACCTTTAAGAAAAGAAAATCCTATTTTGAAGGTAAAGCAATTTATTTTCATAAACTTTCACCGCATCGCGTAAAACCGGAGTGTGAGCATTTTGGAGTTTGTGGCGGTTGCAAATGGCAAAACATGCATTATAACCAACAATTGTTTTATAAAAACAATGAAGTTTATAATAATTTGAAACGAATTGGCAAGATTGAACTTCCTGATTTTGAACCCATATTAGGCTCAGAAAAACAGTTTTTTTATCGCAACAAGATGGAATTTTCTTTTTCAGACAGTCGTTGGCTCACTGAAAACGAGATTCAACAAGAGGATACGATTGGAAATCGAAATGCATTAGGTTTTCACATTCCAAAAATGTGGGACAAAATTTTAGAAATTAACAAATGTCATTTGCAACAAGATCCGTCAAATGCTATTCGAAATGCTATTAAATCGTTTGCAACAGAAAACGAACTTCCTTTTTTTAATACCCGACACCAAGAAGGACTTTTGCGAACCTTGATGATTCGAACGACTTCTATAGGAGAAATTATGGTTTTAATTCAATTTTTTAAAGAAAATAAAACGCAACGTGAATTGGTTTTAACTTTTTTAAAAGATAAATTTCCGGAAATAACATCTTTACTCTATGTAATTAATGGAAAAGCAAACGACACTTTGTATGATCAAGATATTAAGCTTTTTAGTGGTCGAGATTATATTTTAGAGGAAATGGAAGGTTTACAATTTTCTATCAATGCAAAATCTTTCTATCAAACGAATTCCGAGCAAGCATATGAACTGTATAAAATTACACGGGAATTTGCCGGTTTAACCGGAAATGAATTGGTCTATGATTTATATACCGGAACCGGAACCATTGCTCAATTTGTTTCAAAAAAAGCTAAGAAAGTAATTGGTGTGGAATCTGTACCTGAAGCAATTGCCGATGCCAAAGAAAATGCTAAACGCAATAACATTACTAATTGTGAATTTTATGTTGGAGATATGAAAGAAGTTTTTAATGCTGATTTCATTGCTAAACACGGAAAACCGGATGTTATCATTACAGACCCTCCACGTGATGGAATGCACGCAACTGTGGTTGAACAAATTATGCAAATTGCTCCTGAAAAAGTAGTTTATGTCAGTTGCAATTCCGCTACACAAGCAAGAGATTTAGCTTTAATGGACTCGCTTTATAAAGTTACCCGTGTACGTCCTGTAGATATGTTTCCGCAGACGCATCATGTAGAAAATGTTGTACTTTTAGAAAAAAAATAAATGAAACGATTTTTGTTTTTAGTGGTGTTATTATTTCTTTTTCAAGGATGTGAAAAAGACGACATCTGTACACCCGAAACGCCTACGACACCACGACTTATCATTGAGTTTTATGACAGTGTAAATACATCGGTAAAAAAGGTAGTGGCCAATTTAAAAGCTGAAGGAGAAGGAGCTGATACAGCACTTACATTTGATTTAGTAAGCACAATTGAACTCCCATTAAAAACAAATGAAGATTTTACACAATACAAATTAACAATCAATTCAACTTCTGCAACGGAAGCGAATATGGACAGTATCCGTATCAATTACACCCGAAATGACATCTATATTTCAAGAGCCTGCGGATTTAAGACTAATTTTGATTTGAATTTATTCAATCCGATTGAAAATTCAAATCCCGTTGGTGATACTGAATTTTGGATAGATACTATAGAAATAATTAAGAACAAAATTGAAACCGAAGAAGATGTCCATATCAAAATGTATTTTTAGTATCGGTTTAATTTTGGTTTCCATTTCTATTGGAGCTCAAGAAACCAAAAAAGACAGTATTCCTTTGAAAACTGAGCGTTACGGTGTTCGTGTTGGAATTGACTTATTTAAATTTGGTAAAAGTTTTTTTGACGAAAACTATAAAGGGTTGGAACTAGTAGGCGATTATAGATTAACCAAAAACTACTATCTCGCCGGTGAATTAGGCAATGAAAATAAGACAACACAAGACGACCGATTAAATTTTACTACGAAAGGTTCCTATTTTAAAGTTGGTTTTGATTATAATGTGTATGAAAACTGGCTTGATATGGAAAACCTAATATATATTGGTTTGCGTGTGGGAGCCAGCACACATTCTCAGGAAATAAACACCTATAAAGTATATAATCCAAACCCCTATTTTGGGGAAGCTCCAGAAGTAGTTTCCGGAGAAAAATTTGATGGTCTTTCAGCCCAATGGGGAGAATTTCTGATTGGAGTAAAAGCAGAATTATTTTCCAATTTATATGCCGGTTTTAGTTTTAGGTTAAACTATTTGATAAACACCAAAGAACCGGATGGTTTTGAAAATCTTTATATTCCGGGATTTAACAGAACCTATGACGGCACTTTTGGAGTTGGGTTTAACTATACTGTTTCCTATTTTATTCCTATTTACAAGAAAAAAATAGAACCTAAAAAGGAAGTTAAAAAATAAATTATAATTCTTTTATTTCTTTACTAAAAATCCACTTCATAAAAACTTTTGAACCTTCTTTTGTAGTAATTACTTGAAATTTAGGAGCCAAAATTAACGTGATTACAAATGCTAAAAAAGGAATCCAAATACCTTCTAAAGAAGAAAAATAGGAAATTGCGAAACGCAACGGAATAAAAAAAGCGGCAAAAGAGAGTAACTGGTAAATAAAAACTTTGGTTTTTATATTCATTAGATTTGAATTTTTACCAAAAGTACAAAAAAATCAAGTTTTAATTTTCATATTTCTGTTGAAGAACGCAACCTATAAAAGAATTATTTTATATTTACCCATTCATTATACAAACCAATTCTTCAAAACCAATTCAACCTGATGCTTTACAAAAGTTTGAATCTCAAAGCTCCGAAAGTAACCTTTGAACAAGCCGTTACTCTGGGACTTGCTCCGGACAAAGGACTATATTTTCCTGACACTATTATCCCGTTAGAAAATTCTTTTTTTGAAACAATAGCAACTCGTTCAAATGAAGAAATTGCTTATACCGTTATTAAACAATTTATAGGAAGTGAAATTGAAGAAAATGATTTAAGAAAAATCATTTCAGAAACATTGTGTTTCGGTTTTCCATTAACAAAGATTGAAGAAAACATTTATTCCTTAGAACTTTATCATGGTCCAACCATGGCTTTTAAAGATGTTGGAGCCCGATTTATGGCCAGATGTTTAGCTTATTTCAATAAAAATAAACCTAACCAAAAGAACACAATTTTAGTGGCCACTTCCGGAGATACCGGTGGAGCGGTTGCTAACGGTTTTTTGAATGTTCAAGGCGTAGAAGTTGTTATTCTCTACCCGAGTGGAAAAGTTAGCGATATTCAGGAGCGTCAACTTACCACGTTAGGTCAAAATATCACAGCGTTGGAAGTTGATGGCGTTTTTGACGATTGTCAGGATATGGTAAAAAGAGCATTCTTGGATTCTGAATTAGCTCATAAAAATCTAACATCAGCCAATTCAATTAATGTAGCCCGATGGCTTCCCCAACTATTTTATTTTTTCTTTGCTTATAAAGAATTAAAAAAAATGAATTTGCCTATTATCATTTCGGTTCCCAGTGGAAATTTTGGAAATATTTGTGCCGGTATCATGGCTAAAAAATTAGGTTTACCCATTCAGCATTTTGTTGCAGCAACTAATTTAAATGACACAATTCCACGTTTTATGCTGGATGGCATGTATAACCCAAAACCGTCAAAAGCCACTTTATCAAATGCAATGGATGTTGGTAATCCGAGTAATTTTATACGAATTCAAGAATTATATAAACATGATTTTTTGGCCTTTAAAAATGATTTTTCGTCTTATGCTTTTTCTGATGAAGAAACTCTTGTTGCATTAAAGGATTTGTACACAAAAAATCAATACATAGCGGAACCTCATGGAGCTATTGGCTATTTAGGGTTAAAAGAAGAAATGAAAAAACACGGAAAGTCCGTTGGAGTATTTTTAGAAACCGCTCATCCGATAAAATTTTTAGATACTGTTGAGCCTACATTAGAAATCTGTTTACCCATTCCAACTCAGATTGAAAGCATAATGAATAAAGAAAAGAAAAGCATCAAAATAAAAACATATACTGATTTAAAAAATTATTTAGGTTAGTATAAAATCATAACTATCAAAAAATACCACACTTTATTATGATTCAAACTAAAATACAAAAACTAGTTCATTTTTCCACAGTTGAAAAGTCAATAATTTTTTTATATTTGAATAATGAAAAGTAAATCGAACATCATCACCTTTATTTTTATTATTACAGCTCTTTTTTTAGCACTTATAAGTCATTTAGTCTTCCGTAATAATTTAAAAAATAATGTTGAAAATTTCAACTCCTATCATTTCATAGTTGATGTTTGCTTTATCATTGGTGCCGGTTTATTAATCCGTTTTGTTATTGCTAGAAATGACAAAAGAAACATTGGTATACTAAAACAACTTCAAACCATCAACACGGAAATCAAGGATTCTAATGAACGCTATGATATTGTAGCTAAAGCAACCAGTGATACTATTTGGGATTGGAAGATTCAAACTGACGAATTTGTCTGGAATAAGGGAATTCAAGGTGTTTTTGGATACAAAAAAGAAGACGTTGGAAATAGTTCCAATTGGTGGTTTGACCGAATTCATCCGGAAGACAGTTTGAAAATGTCTGTTAAACTATATTCCTTTTTAGAACAAAAAACAGAACGTTGGCAAGATGAATATCGATTTAAATGTGCCGATGGAAGTTATAAATATGTTTTTGACAGAGGATTTTTATTAAAAGATATTGATGGTAAAGCCATTCGAATGATTGGAGCAATCCAGGATGTTACCAAGCAAAAAGAAGAAGAACAACGATTAAAACTTTTAGAAACAGTAATTACGCAAACCAAAGATGCTGTTATCATTACAGATACTGATATTTCTGAAAACCCAATTCCTAATATTATTTTCGTGAACCAAGCTTTCACTAAAATGACCGGTTATAAACCAAAAGAAGTAATAGGAAAATCACCCATTATGTTTGCCGGAGTAAAATCAGATTCTACTGAATTGCAAAAACTTACGGAGTCTATAAAGAATTATCAGGAGTGTTTCATTGAAACGGTGAGTTACAAGAAAAACGGTGATGAATATTGGGTAAATTTTTCTATGATTCCGGTCACAAATAAAGAAGGCGAACATTCACATTGGATTTCCATTCAAAGAGATGTGACCAAAGAAAAGAACCAAGAACGGGAGCGAGAACAACTCATTCAGGAATTAACCCGAAATAATAAAGATTTAAAACAGTTTTCATACATAACATCACACAATTTCAGAGCCCCTCTATCCAATTTAACAGGTTTACTTAATCTGCTTGATGATGTGCCCATTGAGAATGAAGAATTACAAGAAATTTTAAACGGATTCAAACGTTCAACTCATTTATTAAATGAAACAATTGACGATTTAGTAAAAGTTGTTATCATTAAAGACAATCCCTCCATTCAAAAAGAAATTGTTTCCATCAAAGAGATTTTTGAAAATGTTTTTTTTCAATTAAACAATCAAATTAATTTATATAAACCAATTATAAATATTGACATTGAAGACAATCTTTCCATCACGATTAACAAAGCTTACCTCGAAAGTATTGTTTTAAATTTAATGTCAAATGCATTAAAATACCGTTCGTTAACTAAAACTCCAAAAATTTCAATTATAGCTTTAGAAAAAGAAAATTCCGTAAATTTGATTATTAAAGATAACGGAATCGGTATTGATTTGGGTAAAAACAGTGATAAAATCTTTGGACTATACCAACGTTTTCATAATTATCCTGACAGTAAAGGATTAGGATTATATTTAGTAAAATCTCAAATTGAAGCAATGGGCGGTTCAATTGAAGTTGAAAGCCAAGTAAATAAAGGAACTCAATTTAGTTTAACCTTTAAAAAAGTATAATGTTGAAATCTATATTATGTGTTGATGATGATCCAATTACTTTAATGTTGTGTAAAAAAGTAATTGTTAAAGCTGAATTTAGTGAAGAAATAATCTTTGCCAATAACGGTCAGGAGGCTTACGATCTATTTCAATCTTTTGTTGCAAAAAAAGACAGGGATGCAATTTTTCAATTTCCCCAATTGATTTTTTTAGATTTAAATATGCCCGTCATGAATGGTTGGGAATTTTTAGATTTATTCAAAGAAAATCTTTCAAATGAATTTTCTCAAACTAAAGTAATCATCCTATCTTCTACTATTGATCCGTCAGATTATCAAAAGGCAAAACAATATGAAATGGTTTCGCATTTCCTATCAAAACCTATTACAGTTGAGATGTTACAGAATTTAAAACCTTTATATTCATAAAAAAAATAGCTTTCCAAATGGAAAGCTATTTTTTTTTATATCTAATTTTTCTAATTATAACTTAGCTACATGCTTAGTTAATTTAGATTTTAAATTTGAAGCTTTGTTATCATGAATGATATTTTTCTTTGCTAATTTATCAATCATAGAAATTACTGCTGATAATTTAGCTGATGCATCAGACTTATCAGTAGAAACCCTCAACGCTTTGATAGCATTACGCGTAGTTTTGTGTTGGTATTTGTTTAATACTCTTCTCTTTTCGTTACTTCTGATTCTCTTTAGAGCTGACTTATGATTTGCCATTTTCTTTTAAATAAATGTTTTTATTAAAATTTTGTAGTCCGTAGGGGAATCGAACCCCTGTTACCAGGATGAAAACCTGGCGTCCTAACCCCTAGACGAACGGACCATTGTTTTCCTCTAGTTTAAGATTTTCAACCTAATATTGAACTTGTAGCCCGTGGGGGAATCGAACCCCCCTTACCAGGATGAAAACCTGGCGTCCTAACCGATAGACGAACGGGCCAATTGTTTATTGCGAGTGCAAAAATACAACTATTTTTAATACTCGCAATAGTTACAATTTATTTTTTTATTTTTTTTTAATATGCTTTCGCAAAAAGCACCCTTCCAACAGATGGTTTTCCACTAAACATGCATATTCCAGGCTCTTCCACTCTATTTAATGGAATACATCGTATTGTTGCTTTTGTCAACTCTTTAATTTTTTCTTCTGTTTCCGGTGTTCCATCCCAATGTGCAGCAAAGAATCCGCCTTTAGAATCTAATAAATTTTTAAATTCTTCAAAAGTATCTACTTCCGTTATATGAGTGTTTCTATACTCAAATGCTCTATCAAACAGATTTGTTTGAATTGTTTCTAACAAATTTTGAATATACACCTCAATGCCCTCTTTAGAAACTATTTCTTTTGTTAAAGTATCTCTACGAGCCACTTCATAAGTTCCATTTTCTAAATCTTTTGGTCCTATTGCAATTCGAACAGGAACACCTTTCAATTCGTATTCATTAAATTTAAACCCAGGCTTTTGGGTAGTTCTATTGTCAAATTTAACTGAAATATTTAATTTTTTAAGGGCATCCACAACATTTTGAACTTCCGTAGAAATAGCTTCTAATTGTTCATCTGACTTGTAAATTGGCACAATAACAACTTGAATTGGAGCTAAATTTGGCGGAAGTACCAAACCGTTATCATCGGAATGAGTCATCACTAATGCCCCCATCAAACGAGTAGAAACTCCCCAAGAAGTTCCCCAAACAAATTCTTGAGTCCCTTCTGCATTAGCAAATTTAACATCGAAAGCCTTTGCGAAATTTTGTCCTAAAAAGTGAGAAGTTCCGGCTTGCAATGCTTTCCCGTCTTGCATTAAAGCTTCAATACAATAAGTTTCCACAGCACCGGCAAATCTTTCTGATTCTGTTTTAATTCCTTTAACAACCGGAATTGCCATAAAATTTTCTGCAAAATCAGCATAAACATTCATCATTTGAAAAGATTCAGCAATTGCTTCTGCTTGAGTAGCATGTGCAGTATGTCCTTCTTGCCACAAAAACTCAGCAGTTCTTAAAAACAAACGCGTTCTCATTTCCCAACGAACCACATTAGCCCATTGATTTATTAATAATGGTAAGTCCCTGTAAGATTGTATCCAATTTTTATAAGTACTCCAAATAATTGCTTCACTGGTCGGACGAACAATCAATTCTTCCTCCAATTTCGCATTGGGGTCAACCATTAATTTACCTTTTCTATCGGGGTCATTTTTCAATCTGTAATGTGTCACAATGGCACATTCTTTTGCAAATCCTTCTGCATTTTTTTCTTCGGCTTCAAACATACTTTTGGGCACAAACAGAGGGAAATAAGCGTTCGAATGTCCTGTTTCTTTGAATTTTCTATCTAATTCAGCCTGCATTTTTTCCCAAATAGCATATCCATATGGTTTTATCACCATACAGCCTCTAACAGCGGAATTTTCAGCTAAATCAGCTTTTACCACAAGTTCGTTATACCACTTTGAATAATCTTCGGCTCTTTTGGTTAAATTTTTACTCATTTTGAATTATTTGGCATAAAAATTGTTTTATAAATATTAACTATAAAGTTCAGCAAAACTAACTATTTTTGTATTACCAACAATAAAAATGCTTTGATAATGAAAACAAAATATCATACTTCGTTTAAAACATTATCCCTCATGTTGACATCAACTCTAGGGGTTTTATTGGTTTCCTGTGGATCTACTCAAAATTCATCCTATTATGATAACGATGGAATTTATAGTGGCTCAGAAAAAAGTAAATCTAAAGAGGCTGAACAAGTTGCACAAGATAATGCAAACTTGGCCTATCAAAATTATTTCAAATCCAAACAGTTAAATGCTGAAGAGGAAATTTTTACTGATGTTGAAAATTATTCTTCCGTAACCGATTCAACACAAACAACTGCAGAAAGTTATACTTCCAATGCCAGTTGGGGTTCAAACCCAACTTCAATATCTGTTAATGTTTATGATTCCGGTTGGGGATATAATTATTGGAACTCTTGGTACACACCTTATTGGGGTTACAACACTTGGTATGGTCCATATTGGGGTGTTGGATTTTATCCTTGGTATGGAGCTTATTGTGGTTGGGGATATTACCCTTATTATCCCTATTATGGGTACGGATATGGAAGCTATTATAATGGTTACGCCTACAATAGTGGAAGAAGGGGTGGCACATATTACACCAATGGTTATAGAGGTAGTTCAGCTTATACTAGCAGAACAAATGGTTACAGAGGAAGTTCAGCCTATAGAAGTCAGTATAGCACCCGAAATTACACCAATTCAGGAACACGTTTTGGTACTACCAGAACAGGAACAAGAGGCTATAATACCAATGCAGTAAATTCAAGTAATCCTAGAAATAACCAATACAACACAAGCGGAACCCGCAATAACACAAGAAATTACGGAAATACACCTTCATCAGGAAATAATACCTATACTCCAAGAAGTAGTAGCAGTAGTTCTTCTTCAACTTCAGGAACAAGAAGTGGAGGATATTCAGGAGGTAGCAGTAGTGGTGGTGGCGGTCGATCTGGCGGAGGCGGCGGAGGCGGACGTTCAGGTGGAAGAGGTTAATTTATTATTTGTTATATAGTTTTAGATTAAAAATATAGTAATGAAAAAGCTAATATTATTTATTGTAGGGTTTGCTAGTTTAACCATACAATCTCAAGAAATTCAAGATGCCGTTCGTTACAGTCTTGACGACATGACCGGAACAGCTCGTTTTAGAGGAATGAGTGGTGCTTTTGGAGCATTAGGTGGCGATTTATCCGCGATAAACATGAACCCGGCAAGTTCTGTTATTTTTAACACAAATCAAGTTGGCTTTACCTTTTCAAACCATAGTAAAAACAACGAGTCTACATATTTTGGCACGTATACTGAACAATGTGACAGTAGTTTTGATATGAATCAATTTGGTAGTGTATTTGTTTTTCACAACAATGATGCAAATTGGAAAAAATTTGCCTTTGCTATTAATTATGAAAACGAAAACAGACTTGATAATTCTGTTTTTTCGGCGGGTGTTAATCCTACTACATCCATTGACAGTTATTTTTTAAATTATGCCAATGGTATTCCGTTAGGAACATTACAAAGTAATTTATATGCCTTAAATTATAATGAGCAACAAGCCTTTTTTGGTTATAATGGTTATATAATAAGTCCTGTTTCTGAAAATTTAAGCAATACACAGTATGTTTCGGAAGTTCCTGCTGGTGGTAATTATTACCAAGATAACTATGTAGAAAGCTACGGATTTAATGGCAAAGTTGCCTTTAACTTAGCAACACAATATAAAGACTTTTTGAGTTTTGGTATCAATTTAAATGCTCACTTTGTTGATTTTAATCGTGCCAGCAGTTTTTATGAAAAAAACACCAATGATTTGGAAAATGGTGTACAAGATGTAGTTTTTGAAAACTTTTTATACACTTATGGGTCAGGATTTTCTGTACAAGTTGGAGCAATAATCAAAGCTACTCAAAGTTTACGTTTTGGAGCTTCTTATGAATCGCCAACTTGGTACAATTTAAATGATGAATTCACACAACGTTTATATGCTACCAACAGAGTTAATGGGGTAACTTTTAATGATATAGTTGACCCAAGAATTCTAAATATTTATCCAACTTACGAAGTGCAAACACCTGAAAAATGGTCTGCAAGTGCCGCTTATATTTTTGGTAAATCTGGGTTAATAAGTTTTGATTATACTTTAAAAAATTATAGTCATACCAAACTAAAACCTGAAAATGATTATGTTTTTAGTAATTTGAATACTGAAATGGCTAATACTTTAAACAACGCCAATGAATTCAGACTTGGAGCAGAATATAAAATTAAGGAATTAAGCATTCGTGGAGGTTATCGTTTTGAAGAAAGCCCTTATGAAAATGGTAAAACAATAGGAGACTTAACCGGATTTTCAGGTGGTTTAGGCTATAATTTCGGCTATTTCAAGTTAGACTTTGCTTATAGCTATTCACAAAGAAAATCTCAAGAAGGCTTTTTTACAACTGGACTTACTTCGCCCGCTTTTATCAATACCATTACAAATAGCTTTACCACCTCATTTATATTTGAACTATAATTGAAGGTAAAATATAAAATACAAAAACCATTCGAAAACGAATGGTTTTTTGTTTTTATCAAAATTTACTCAATATAAATAGCTAATTTTGCAGTCCGTTATAAAAAACAGTATGAGAACCAAATCTTTAAAGAAAAATAAAATCAACGTCATAACTTTAGGTTGCTCTAAAAATGTATATGACAGTGAAGTGTTGATGGGACAACTGAAAGCCAGTGGCAAAGACGTAGTGCATGAACAAGAAGGAAACATCGTCGTAATTAATACTTGTGGTTTTATTGATAATGCAAAAGAAGAATCAGTCAATACAATTTTAGAATATGTTGACAAAAAAGAACAAGGATTAGTAGATAAAGTATTTGTAACCGGTTGTTTATCTGAACGATACAAACCTGATTTAGAAAAAGAAATTCCTAATGTAGATCAATATTTCGGCACTTCAGATTTGCCCCAATTACTCAAAGTTTTAGGAGCAGATTATAAACATGAATTATTAGGTGAACGATTAACCACTACTCCAAAAAACTATGCTTACTTAAAAATTTCGGAAGGTTGCGACCGACCATGTAGTTTTTGTGCTATTCCTATAATGAGAGGTAAACACGTATCTCAAACCATAGAAAAATTGGTAAGCGAAACAGAGAAACTGGCTAAAAATGGAGTAAAAGAATTAATTTTAATTGCCCAAGATCTCACCTATTATGGTTTGGACATTTATAAAAAAAGAAATTTAGCTGAATTGCTGGAAAATTTAGTAAAAGTAGAAGGAATCGAATGGATACGATTGCATTATGCATTTCCTACCGGTTTTCCTATGGATGTATTGGAATTAATGAAACGAGAACCTAAAATTTGTAATTACATTGATATTCCATTACAACATATTTCTGATTCCGTTTTAAAATCCATGCGAAGAGGAACAACGCAAGAGAAAACAACTTCATTATTAAAAGAATTCCGAAAAACAGTTCCCGACATGGCAATTCGAACAACTTTAATTGTTGGTTATCCCGGAGAAACGGAAGAAGACTTTCAAATATTAAAAGATTGGGTTCAGGAAATGCGTTTTGAACGTTTAGGTTGTTTTGCTTATTCTCATGAAGAAAACACGCATGCATATCTGTTGGAAGATGATGTTCCTTCAGAAGTGAAACAACAACGTGCAGCAGAAATCATGGACATTCAGTCACAAATTTCATGGGATTTGAACCAAGAGAAAATTGGTCAAACATTCAAATGTATTATCGACAGAAAAGAAGGCCCTTATTTTATCGGAAGAACTGAATTTGACAGTCCGGACGTAGATAATGAAGTACTAATTGATGCTTCAAAATTTTATGTGAAAGTTGGTGATTTTGCTCTTATCAAAATCAATGATGCTACTGAATTTGATTTATATGGTGAACCTATATAAATTATATTGTAAAGAACATGCTATTAATCCCTTGACTATTTTTCAAGGGATTTTTTATTTAATACTGTTAAACCTGATATTTATCATACACTATTTCCGTTTTTATATTTAATTTAGTTAAATCAAATAAAACCTATATTAACATATAAATCCTATCACTATGATTACTACTCATCCAATCGTTCAAGAATTCCCAGAGTATTTAGATAAAATAAAAGATTTATATCATCACAATGAAGAATTTCAGGTTCTTTTAGGGTCATATCAT
>NZ_PNJW01000036.1 GCF_013822155.1 Flavobacterium sp. | reverse complement strand
CTGTCATAATCAAGTAAATTAAGTGTATGTTGCTTTTTACTATCTACTTTTTGTTCATATATTTTTTGTCCTAAAATATTAAATACTTCAAGTAAAGTAGTATTAATTACTTTGCTAAAATCAATTGTAAAAATACCATTTGAAGGGTTGGGATAGATAATAATATTTTCAATATCTTTTACATTATTAATTTGAGATGATATTCTTGTATTTCCATTAACATAAATTAAAACATTTGTAGAATCAGAAACTAATGGATATTGAAAATCAAATATACTATAAGTTAAAGGGTAATACCCAGCGTTAAGACCTACAATATTGAAACAATTGATGTTTCCTGTTAAATTTATATTAAAAAAGTTAGAAGTAGGAAAAGGAATATTCAAATTCAAATTACTCACATTCTCACCCAAAACAGCACCCACAAAACTATTAGGAGCAGAAAACCCACAATCAGCGGCATAGCCATCGTTTTTTAAAATGTTATTACTTGTCGGGTCTTCATGGGTTGAGCCTAAAAATGTACCGCTGGTATCAAAATAAAAAACATCTGGATTAGCTCGAACGGTGTTATAAATCGTAAAACTAACTATAATATCATTCACACAACCCGATGTGCTGCCACTTGGGCAAAGTGTGTAGGTAAAAATATAATCGCCGGGTAAAGCATTTGCAGGTACATTAACAGTGCCATCAGGATTAATCGAAAATCCTGCGGGAGCAGTAATATTGCTAAAAGTCACATTTTCTGAAGTAGCACGAATTTCACCAAAAGAAACATCATTTAAAAAGGTTTGTTCCGTTATATAAGCATCCGGTTTATAGCATACATCTACGAAAAATTTTTCTTTTGCATTTAGAGCATCGTCAAAAATGATAAGTGTTATTTTTTTAAGTTCACTTAGTAAACATCTATTTTTCAATTTGTAATCAAAAGAATATGTTCCAGGTGCAAAATCTGGAGGTAAATTTAAAGTGCCATCAGAATTTACTGTAATATTATTAGTCGCCCCAATTAATTGAATTGTCAGCCCTAAAAAATTTGAAGTAATTAGTTCACCATTAAATAAATCATTATTTAAAATACTTGGAGATAAATGAGATTCTGGTATATAAGGTAAATAAAAAAAATCATCGTTTGCTATTAATTCACCTCCTGTAATTACTGTAACGGTTATTGTAAATGGATCAACACAATTGTTTTCTGCGAAAAAAGTATAATTTCCTGATTGAACATTATTAATAAGATGTGGTTCCCATACACCATTTAAATTATTATCAGAAATATCAGGCAATCTTGGTGGAGTAGTTCCTTTGCAAATAGTTGTAGGAAAACTAAACGTCGGGATTGTGTATCGGTCAATAATATTAACATTTATACTAGAAGATGATAAACAAGAGTTAGAAAGAGTGTATGTTAAGGTTACTGTACCTGTATTAAAAGTTGTAAGTTCACCTGTTTCAGGATTTATTGTTGCAATTGAAATATCAGAACTAGACCATAAACCGCCATGAATGTTGGAATTGTAAGTTGAACTTTCTCCTGTGCAAACATTTAAATTTCCTTCTAAATTGATTTCAGGGTTAATTATTTCTACGTTCATTTGGGCAAGAGTTGCACATTGACCATTATCTGGTGTAAAAATATATAGAGTTGAAATAGTAGTGTTTATCTCAGGCGACCAAGTGCCTGTAAAACCATTACTTGAAAGAGTTGGTAAGGTAAAGGGGGTTCCGATACAAACAGGGGCTAAACTCATAAAAATTGGTGATATGGCATTTTCATTTGTTACTGCTACAGTAAGTGTCGTTGGGATTGCACAAGAATTTGCATTAGGTGTAAACGTATAAGTTGTGGTGGACTGATTGTTAAAATCAGGACTCCACGTGCCAGTAAAACCATTATTTGATAGTATTGGCAAAGTGTAGGCTGCGCCTATACATATTGGATCAATAGGAGTAAATAGCGGAATAATTTCGGCACCTGTTACTAATATGTTTCTAATAAGTGCAATAGGGCAACCCGAGCTATTTTGATAATGATAGGTAATTGCTATTGTTCCTACTCCAGCCAAAGCGGGATTAAAAGAATAAATTCCTGGTGTTGATATAGAATTTGAAACGCCTAGTCCTGAAAAGTAACCATCTAAAGGTGTTCCATTTAAAAAAGCATGTAAATTCTCAATATTTTCAGAAGCACATGTCATTGTCTCTGGAAGTATAAATTTTGCATCATTTGTTGGAATTAATGAGACATTATCTATAAAGTTATAGGAATAAATATAATTGTCGCTAATTTCGTTCAGTTCATTGAACGCACAACCATTTGAAGGAGAAGAGATAATAGGATTTGTCGAAAATTGGACATTATTAACTCCGCCTAAATATAAATACTGCTCGCCCCCACTATTAGTTGTAAAATTGAAGACAACTGTATCCCACTGGTTATTATCAGAATTGGTGGTAAACGTAGCGTTTTCTAAAAATATACCATTATTAATGTCATGATTATATGGATATGCCCTTGGAATATAATCTGAACTCAGAAAAGCTTGTACTTTAATTGGATTGGCACTTGTCATTTCTGCTAGAGAAATGTTGAAACTTAATTGATAGTCTGTATTAGGTTCTAAAGAATTAGATAATTTTGAAGTAATTGTTTCATATACATTTAGTTCACTTGAATTAATATTTTTTAAAGCAAAAAAGCCGGTATGACCTTTACTGTTTAAATTTGTAATGTTTTGATTTCCAGCAGCACTACAAGGGATTGATGGGCTTCCTAATTGAATTGGTGAATCAATATGAAAATAATCTGGGCCGGCAAAACTATCTGCCCACCAACCACAAGCCAAATTTAAATTTGCCCAATTATCTGGTATAGATGAATTTTGTTTAAAATCACCGTTTAAAATTAAATCACATGGATTTGGTAAAGGAACACAACTAGATAATCCTTCGGGATTATTTGGTATAACATAGACATAAATATAAGTTATATTTCCTTTTTGTATTCCGTAAGTTGGTACATAACGCAGTAAATGTAACCCAACACTAGTGCTATTAAATTCTATAACTGTAGAAGAGTTTCCAGACGTTACTGATATAGTAGAATTTCCTGTAATATCCTCTAAACCCTCAAAACCAGTTGCATTATGATCATTTAGCAAAATATTATAAATATTTATATTGGGAAATATACTAGTATTTCCAAAAAAAGTATAAGTGACGGAATTATTTGCACCAAAAGTAATTCCATCATTAATTCCTGCAACTATTATACCATCACATATTGAGCCTCCATAATCGTAAAAAGTATTATTCCCATTAATTTTTGTACCGCTTACACCGTATATAGTGTTCACAGCATAACCTAAATCACATAGAGCATTTCTCTCTTCTGCTTTTAAAAAACGTTTTGTTACACCATTCCCGTTGGCATTACTCATTACAAAATAACTATCATTCCCATGAGCATCACTACAACTGGGATAGAGTTCATCTTCAAAATGGCTTAAACTACTTCCGCTTTCGAAACAAGTTGGCGTATAAACAGGAACAGTAAAAACCGCTCCAAAATATTTAACTGCATTGTTGCAAACAGTAGTATTTATAGTACTTCCTGTATTGATATTTCCGCTGATTGTACAATTTGGGTGTAAAATATTACTAGATAATAAAGTTGAATTGAAAGTATTATTATATAAATTTATAGTTGAATTTGTAGAAAGTAAAGGAACATTTGTATCGCTTTTTAAAAACAAATCATATCGGGAAAAATAATTAAAATCGACAGGAAATTTTGAACTTCCATCAACATCAATTAAACTATTAAAACCTAATGCGTGAGTTATTTCATGGAGTACAACAGTATAAAGGTCTTTTTCTGTTGTATCTGCAAATACCGAAGTGTCTAAATTCCAATTAATTGATGAATCAAAGTTAATTGCCATATAACCATGAAAAAATATTCCAGAAGAGTTTGATCCACTACCAGCAGTAATTAAAGGATTCACAACATTTGTGTAAGAATCTATTCCATTGTGAATTGTTTTCCAAATTTCATTGTCCGTTATTCCTCCTGTAGTAGCACTAGCTGGGAAATTATAAAAACCACTTGCTAAACCTAATGCTTGTGGTGGTACGTTTGGTATATTAGCAATATTTCTAATCCAGATATTTACTTTTGTGGTTGATGTTGGTTGTAATGCAGAAGATGATGTTGTTAAAAAAGCAGATAAATCATCAAACACATTACAAATAACTTGTCGCCTTAAATTATGATTAATAACTGAATTATCTTCACAACCACTTCCTTCTTCAAAATACAAATTAAAAATGGAGTTGTTTGAACAAGATAATAAAGTTACTCTACTTTCTGCTGTACTTTGCGTATTAATTAAAATATCATTGAATGTATATTGGTTTCCGCTTTTATCAAAAATATTATCCATTAAACCACCTGGCGTAAAATGGATTGGTTGGGGTACTTGTGCATGAATCAAATAATTCATTAAAAAGAAAGTAAAAATAAATAACTTATCAAACTTTAATTTTTGTGTGTTGAGTGTTGTGTGTTGTGTGTTGTGTGTTGTGTGTTGTGTGTTGTGTGATTGAGAGTAGAGTTAATTTCATGTACTTAGAAATAAATGGATTAGCATTTCAAATCTAACGAAAAAATGTTTAACTTTTACATTTAATAAAAAAAGCCAAACTAATGTTTGACTCTTTTTAATGTAAAGGTATGTTTTAATTATCCTTTCAACGCTTCTGCTCCACCAACAATCTCTAAGATTTCGTTCGTAATAGCAGCTTGACGTGCTTTATTGTAAGTTAATTTCAATTGATTTCTCAATTCCGTTGCATTATCAGTTGCTTTGTGCATCGCGGTCATACGAGCACCATGTTCGGAAGCAAAAGAATCGCGAATAGATTTGTATAATTGCGTTTTTAATGATTTCGGAATCAAAGTCAACACGATTTCTTCTTTTGATGGTTCAAAAATATAATCTGAGCTTGCGGTTGCAGCACCAACTACAGGAGCTAAAGGCAAAAACTGTTCGGTTTGAACGATTTGCGTAGCTGCATTTTTGAATTGATTATATACTACTTCAATTTTATCGTAAGCACCTGAAATAAATTTTTCAGATAATAGATCAGAAATAGCGGCAACATTGTCAAAAGTTAAATGATCAAAAACATCACTTTTGTTTTCAACTACATTATGTGTTTTGCGTAAAACATCGTTTCCTTTTTTACCGATTGCAAAAATATCCACTTGTTTTCCTACGTAAGAATCGGCTACAACTTTGACTTGTTTGATAACGTTAGTATTAAAAGCACCACATAAACCTCTGTTTGAGGTGATAGCTACGACTAATACTTTGTTGACCTCACGTTGTGAAGTATAATCTCCTCCAACTTCGCCATCCATCGAAGCACTTAAGCTTTGAAGAATCTCCGTTAATTTTTCGGCATAAGGTCGCATTGCCGTAATGGCATCTTGAGCCTTTTTTAGCTTAGCTGCAGAAACCATTTTCATAGCCGATGTGATTTGCATCGTCGATGAAACGGAAGTAATTCTATTACGTATTTCCTTTAAGTTTGCCATTTTTTAATTTGGAAATTTGGAAATTTAAAAATTTGAAGATTAAAAATGGTGTCATTTTCAAATCTTCAAATTTTCAAATTATCTAATTAATTATATTTCGCTGAAACTTCTTTTGCTGCATTGTCTAAAACATCAGTAATTTCGTCTGTGAATTTACCTGCTTTTAATGCATTCAAAGTATCTTTATGCTTGTTATTCAAGTATTCTAAGAAGTCTCTTTCGAATTCTTTTACTTTCGTAACCGGAACATTTCTCAATAAGTTTTTAGATCCTGCATAGATAATCGCTACTTGGTCTTCCACTTTATAAGGGTCGTTTACCGCTTGTTTTAAAATTTCAACGTTTCTTTTTCCTTTTTCAATTACGTTTAAAGTAACGGCATCCAAATCTGAACCAAATTTTGCAAACGCTTCCAATTCACGGAATTGAGCTTGGTCTAATTTTAATGTACCTGCTACTTTTTTCATTGATTTAATCTGAGCGTTACCCCCAACACGAGATACTGAAATACCTACGTTGATCGCTGGACGAACCCCTGAGTTAAACAAATCACCATCCAAGAAAATCTGACCGTCTGTAATCGAAATTACATTGGTTGGAATATACGCAGAAACGTCACCCGCTTGTGTTTCGATAATTGGTAAAGCTGTTAATGAACCACCACCTTTTACGATTGGACGTAAAGATTCCGGTAAATCGTTCATGTTTTTAGCGATATCATCATCTGCAATCACTTTTGCCGCTCTTTCTAACAATCTTGAGTGAAGGTAGAAAACGTCTCCAGGATAAGCCTCACGTCCTGGTGGTCTTCTTAATAAAAGAGAAACCTCACGATAAGCAACAGCTTGTTTTGACAAATCGTCATAGATAATTAAAGCCGGACGACCTGAATCACGGAAATATTCTCCGATTGCTGCTCCTGCAAATGGTGCATATACTTGCATTGGTGCAGGATCGGAAGCATTTGCTGCTACGATAATCGTATAAGCCATTGCTCCTTTGTCTTCTAATGTTTTTGCAATTCCGGCAACAGTTGACGCTTTTTGTCCAATTGCTACATAGATACAAAACACAGGTTGACCTGCATCATAAAATTCTTTTTGATTTAAAATGGTGTCAATACAAACAGTTGTTTTACCTGTTTGACGGTCACCAATTACCAACTCACGCTGACCTCTTCCTACCGGAATCATCGCATCAATCGATTTGATACCAGTTTGCAATGGTTCAGTTACCGGCTGACGGAAAATTACTCCGGGAGCTTTTCTTTCCAATGGCATTTCATAAAGATCTCCACCGATTGGTCCTTTACCATCGATTGGATTTCCTAATGTATCTACTACACGACCTACCATTTGCTCACCCACTTTTAGGGAAGCGATACGTTGTGTTCTTTTTACAGTAGAACCTTCTTTGATACCTGTTGAAGGACCTAACAATACTACCCCAACATTGTCTTCTTCCAAGTTTAATACGATTGCTTCCAATCCGTTGTCGAATTGTACTAACTCTCCGTATTGAGCATTTGATAAGCCGTAAACACGAGCAATACCATCTCCTACTTGAAGTACTGTCCCTACTTCTTCTAACGATGCACCTGATTCAAAACCAGATAATTGTTTTTTTAATATTGCTGAAATTTCAGCAGGTTTAATTTCCGCCATTGTGCTATATCTTTTTTGGAATATTAATTACTAAACTCTCTCTTTAATTCTTGCAATCTGTTTGCCACAGACGCATTGTATTGTTGGTCACCAATTCGTAGAATAAATCCTCCAATAATAGTTGGATCTACTATATTTTCCACAGTGATTTTACTCGATGAAAACTCTTTAATCTTCGCTAAAACTTTAGCTTCTAATTCAGGAGTTATAGGAAAAGCCGTGGTTACTTTAGCTACTTCAATTCCGTTCAATACATCATGTTGAGCGTTGTATTGTTTGGCAATTTCTGCTAAAATTTCAAAACGTTTGTTTTCCTTAAGCAACAAAAACAATCCTTTGGTGTCTGGTTGAACCGCAGAAAATATTTCAGCAATCGCTGTATATTTTTCTTGTGGCTTTACCACTGGACTGATTAAAAAATGTTGTAATTCTTCGTTAGCACTCACGGTATTTAAAATCAAGTTCATGTCTTGATTCACCGCATCGGCTCTTCCGTTGGAAACAGCATTTTCTATAATTGCTTTCGCATATCTAATCGCAGCTCTTGACATACGGATTAATTTAATTTAGCATCACCTAACATTTTCTCAACTAATTTCGTTTGAGATTCTTTGTTAGATAATTCACTTTTTAATACTTTCTCAGCAATTTCTATGGACAAGGTTGACACTTGATTTTTCAACTCAGCCATTGCTGCATTTTTTTCACTTTCGATAGCCGCTTTTGCCTGAGCAATCATTTTTTCGCCTTGTGCTTGAGCTTCTGATTTTGCATCGTTAATCATTTTTTCTTTGATTTCACGAGCTTCTTTCATCATGGCATCACGTTCTGCTCTTGCTTCTGCTACTAACTTTTCATTAGAAGATTGAAGATTTAGCATTTCTTTCTTAGCATTTTCAGCAGATAATAATGCATTTCTAATTCCTTCTTCTCTTTCGTTAACCGCATCTAAAATTGGTTTCCAAGCGAATTTTCTCATTAAGAAAATTAACCCGATGAAGATGACTAGCATCCAAACAAACAAACCAAGTGAAAACTGTTCTATTAACTTCTCCATTTATATAAATAATTTAGAAAATTTTAATTTTTTTAAAAACAACAGTTATAACCAACCGTTATAACTGTTGTTGATTTTTTTGGATTAAGATGCGAATAACGCAGCGAAACCAATACCTTCAATAAGAGCTGCTGCAATAAGCATAGCTGTTTGAATTTTTCCAGAAGCTTCTGGTTGACGAGCGATAGCGTCCATTGCTGAACCACCGATTTTACCAATACCTAAACCAGCACCGATAACGATTAATCCTGCTCCTACAATTGTTGGAATTTGCATAATGTATTTATTAATTAATTAAACATTCAATTTATTAATGATGCCCCTCCTCATGGTGGTGCTCTTCATTGGCTGCTCCAAAATACAGAGCTGATAACATGGTGAAAATATAAGCTTGCAATGCAGCAACTAAAATTTCCAATAACGATAATGCAAAAGCTAAGAAGAACGACAAGCTACTTCCTAACCAGTTTTTGAAAACAAACATCAAACCAATGATACTCATTAATACTACGTGTCCTGCAACAATGTTTGCATAAAGACGTATCATCAATGAAAATGGTTTAATGATTGTTCCTAATAATTCAATTGGAGCTAAAATAATTTTCATTGGAGTTGGAACTCCCGGCATCCAGAAAATATGTCCCCAATAATTTTTATTAGCTGTAAATGTTGTAATCAAATACGTTAAAATAGCAAGTCCTGCAGTAATGGCAATATTACCTGTAACGTTTACTCCCAGAGGAGTTAATCCGAACATATTTAAAAACCAAATAAAGAAAAAGATAGTCAATAAATAGCTCATGTATTTTTTATAATTCTTGTGTCCGATGTTTGGAATAGCAATGTCGTCTCTGATATAAAGAATGATTGGCTCAAAAAATCGTCCGGCTCCTGTAGCAATTCCACCGTTTTTAGCATATGATTTTGCTAGGCTTGAAAATAACCATAACATTAATACCCCAACTAAAAACATCATAAAAACGTTTTTGGTAATTGAAAAATCTAATGGTTTTGCATTGGTTGCGTGGTGATCTGCATCATAAGAAATAGTTCCCTGAGCATCTGTTTTATAAATTTTACCGTGGTATAATTTATAAAAGTTTCCATTGCTTTCTGCTACCGATTCTCCATGGTGAAATTTTGATGACATGAAAAACTGCACACCATTATCAACTAAAATAACCGGTAATGGAAAACCAACGTGATGTTCAACTTTTGAATCATCTTCCCAAGAAAACAAATGAAAATCATACGAATCTAGTAAGTGATGATTAATAAATTCTTTGATTTCCGTTTTTAAATCCTTTGGTTCTTCTGAATGTTGAGCTTCAACTTCTGTATGAACAGCTTCTGTGTGAACTACAGTAGAATCTGAGCTATTTGCAAAAGTAAGTAGCGGCAAAACCGAAACTAACAGTGCAACTATAAAATGAAGTGGTTTTTTTGAAATCACCATATTGATTTAACTTAAATAGTTGGGTTCCTAAAATTTGGTGCAAAGGTACATTTTTTCTTTATTATGCAAGTGTATTGAAAAAAAAAATTTGACTAAAATGCAACTTAAAAGTGTGTTTACTGATTTTTGTTCAATAATCGTATGGTAATTAGTGTTTCAATTGCTAAAAATAGAATGAAAACGGCAAAAAAGTTAACTTTCTCAATGGTGTTTTCACTAGAAGAATTTAAAATAGGACGAAGTATAAAATAGGAAACTGCCATTTTTATTGATGTACAAACCAAGAATGTCATTCCGGTAGAATCAAAATTCTTTTCAGAAACTTTGATAATCACA
Source organism: Flavobacterium sp. (assembly GCF_013822155.1). Lineage (GTDB taxonomy): Bacteria > Bacteroidota > Bacteroidia > Flavobacteriales > Flavobacteriaceae > Flavobacterium. The sequence continues at coordinate 22,066 of NZ_PNJW01000036.1, read as the reverse complement.
AAAAGAATAATTTTTGAGAAGACAATATATATAAAATATAAAAATGGAATGGAGTAATAAAAACCTTGAGCGGCATTCTTCAACGTTGATTCTTGAAAAATAATAATGTGAATAATAAAAATTGGAACTACAACAAGTAGGTATTTATAAATGTCCCACAATTTTTTTATACTTATCATTCTTCTTTGCTTAGTTGGTTCACTTGACGATAGACATTATACAAAGCTAAAAAAACACCAAGTAAAGTAAAAATTTTTGTGTTTGATTCGTTTACATTGCCATACTTTTCATCTAAATAGTTGCCCAAATACGAAAAAAGAAAAATAACCACGCCCATTTGGATGGGAATATTGATGAGTTGCAGCCACTTATTAAGCGGTTTTTTCTTCGGTTCCGGAATCATTTTGAGGTAAAAGTGATTTTACATTAGGTTTCATCACGCAAGTAGCACTAAACTCAGCACCGGGTTCTACTGCTAATTTTCCGCAAATAACCTCACCGTGAATACTAGCTTTTGATTTGATACTTAAAATTTCTGTAACCTGTATTTTTCCGTCAAACTTACCTTCAATATCGGCATTTTTACAAATAATATCGCCTTTAACGCTTCCGGCGGGGCCAATAACTAATTTTCCTTTTGATTGAAAATTGCCAACTAAATGGCCATCCAATCTAAAATCAGCTGAGGAAGAAATATCTCCTTTAATAATTGTACTTTCAACTATTCGGTTTGTTTTCCCAAGTAAATCGGTATATGATTTTGAATCTTTTTTAAACATGCTCATGGTTACCCTTTTTTTGGATTATTAGGAGAAGGCGGCATCATTTGTGATTCAGGATCTTGCCTTGTATTTCCTTTTGGAGTAGATTTTGGATCGTCTATACCGGAAGGAGGCTGCATATTATTAGTGCTTTGAGTTTGTGCTGGCTTTTTCTGGTTTTTATTTGGAATAACTATTTCCTGTTTAATTTCTGTTTGTTTTGGTTGTTTTGGCTTGGCAACATATGGCGGCGGAACAACTCTTAAATCAGGGTTCAAATATTCTTCTAAATTTTTTCTGATTTGAACAATTTTATAATTTTCAGAGGAAATTATAATAGCTTTTTCTGAAATTTTATAATCTTTAAACTCTTTCAAGATTGACACAACGCCTTTAGCATACTCTTCATCTCGCAAACCATGAATTACAAAGAAATTTTTGTCCATAGTATACAAATCTATTGAAGTAATTAACTGACTTTGGTTTCTTTCTTTAATAAATTTAGCTACTTTTTCAATTAAAACCTTCGTTTTTTTATCCTCTAAATTATCGGCATGATAAAGCACTTTATAACTGGTTGGCTCAGCCTGATCAAAATACAGACTTTCTAAATAAGGAATATTATCTGAAAGCAGTAATTCAGCTTCTTTACCTTCTTCAGAATTTGGATAAGTTAAAGACACATAATTTAAAGCTTTTCTGTATTCAAAAACCCCTTTAATTTTACCTATTACATTTGCTTTAAGCAATTCAAATTTAGGCAAGGTTTCTTCTCCGGTGAATTTCTCAATAGCCGGTTCCACATTTACTATAACTTGTCTGTAATCTCTATCTTCATATACTTTAAAAAAGTTCTTGTAAACAATTTCCGGATCGTCAATTAGATTTTCTGCTGATGTACCCGATTTACTTAAAATTTGAGCATACCTGGAATCCGGGAATTGAGTAATGATGTTCTCTTTCATCGTCAAGGCTTTTGCAGGATCAATGATTTCGTATATTTTATATAAATTATACAATGCCGGCAACACCAATCGTTCTTCAGGTTTGCTTTTCAATAAAATTTCTAATCGATCAGCAGCTAACTGATATTCTTTAAATTTTTCTTTATAGATTACTCCCAATTGATAATAGGCATAGTTTCTTTCTTTCGCGATACTATCTAATTCCTTTTTTGAACTAGGCAATTGTCCAATATAAAATTCTGGTGAATACCTTAAATTATCCTTTTCACTAACAATTTTTTCTTCTTTTGTGTTTTCAACAACTTCCTCTTCTTCCTCTGTTGAAATAGTTTGCTTTTTATTGGACAGTCTCCAATTTCCCTCCGATGATCTTTTTCCCCAGTTTTTAATAAATTCTTTTTTTCCAAAATCAATTGAACTTTGGTTATAAAAATAAAAAGTGGATGATTTAGGATTTGCTTGTCCTAAACTGGCTTTATTTTTTATTCCGAGTTGATTTTGGTTTTGAGAATTTCCTGATTTTGATTCATCTTCACTTACTTCTCTGAGTTTTTTAGCTGCTTCTGCAGCAAACTCATCTTCTTTTTTGATTTTATTGATGTAATCTTCATAAAAAGCAATTTTATCAGCATCTGATAATGAGGCAATATTTAAAATGCTGTCATTTCGTTGAGCGATTCCTTCATACTTAATTACATCTTCTAAATTATCTCTCTTTTTTCGGATTGATTTGAACTCTCTTGTTCTTTGATTAAGCAACACCAAAGTACTGTCATAATATTTTCCGGAAGTTTGATATTCAGCCTTATAAAAATATATTTCAGCAATATTTCGATAGTTTGAAGCCATCATATATTTATCACTTGTTTGATAATCCAAAGAATTGTTATAGTTAAAAACGGCTTCTTTAACATTATTTTGTTGGTGATAAAACAACGCTTTTTGGTGAAATAAAAAATCTAAATAAGGTCTGTTTTCGCGATCATCAATCAATTTATTATACTCTGTCATGAAGGCTAATGTGTCTCCTTTGGTGAAATCAAACTGTTGAGCCTGTTTAATTTGAGCATGAACAATATATTGTCTTGGAGATTTTCGCTTCATATCGATTACAGACTGATAAGCGGCGAAAGCACTGTCTTTTTCCTTTATAGATTCAAATAACTGTCCTAAAATAAAGCGATAACGAGCTTTTTCTTCATCTTTTTTAGTAAAATTTAAAGCTTGTTTTAATTTAGAAATGGCACTGTCTTTTTGTTCTAAATTAAGATAGGCTTGTGAAAGGGTCGCATTTGCATCTGCAAAAATCTGGTCTTTAAATTTAATTTCGTTTAATAATTTTGTAAGGTTATTAACGGCTAAAGCGTCATTTTCCAAACGAACATTGGTTTTTTCACGCCAAATCTTAGCTTCATAAATTTTATCACTATCCGGATTTTTATATAAAATATAATTGAAAGCTTCTAATGCAGGGATAAAACGCTGGTCGTAATATCGTGATTTTCCCAAAAGCAAATATGCTTCATCCATTTGAGGGTTTTTTTCGCTTCCCTCTATAAGCATTGACCGTTTTTGAATTGCTTTTGTAGCTTTATCTTCGGCTCTTTCGAAATTTGCATTTTTATTTTCCCCCGGAAGAATTTCTTCCTCAGCAACTTGCATTCTTTCAATTGGAAGTATTTCCCAATAATTATCATTATAATTGGCTACAATATCTTTTAAACCAGCCTCTAAGGCTAAATTACCATTATATAATACATTAAATTCTGTATTAAGTGCCTGAAATTTTCGATTCACTAATTTATCTTTTCTGGTAGAACAAGCTATCAGAAAGACTAATAAAAAAGAAGTAAAAATATATCTAAAGATAGAGGATTTCAAAATAAAAACGTTTAATGGCATAACTAAAAAGTACTGTTTTTAGTATATCGCAAGGGTAAAAATACGTTTCTTTTTGAAATAGAGAAAAATATTGCGGTTTTTTTGTTCAGAAACGTTCTTCCTGATTAAATTAAATGAAAGAACGTTCCTGTTTATTGTCCATTTAAGCAGCAAAAAAAGCTTCTAATTCTTTCAGCGTTTCAGAAGAAGGAATTAAATCTAAAACTATTTCTCCTTTTTGTAAAGCCACAATTCGGTTGGAAACCTCAACTGTGTGTTGCAAATCATGACTGGAAACCAAAATAGTCACACTGTTATCATCTGCTAATTCTTTGATGATTTTTTTGAGTCGAATTTGTGTGGTTGGGTCTAAATTAGCAAATGGTTCATCTAAAATAATTACTTCCGGTTCTCCTATTAATGCGGCAACAATACCCACTTTTTTAGAATTTCCTTTTGATAAATCGCGTAAATATTTCTTGTTTTTTAAAATTTCTCCATTAAAAAAATCTTCATATTTTACTAAAAAACTATCGACGTCAGCTTTGTTCCAACCGCGAAGTTCACCAATAAAATAGAAATATTCTTCCGGAGTTAAATAACCAATTAAGAAACTTTCGTCGATAAAGGCTGACGTAAAAGGTTTCCATTTTTCATTCGTGTTAATTTGAATAGAATTACTGGTAATAAAACCCGTTGTTGGCTGAATTAAATCTAACAACAAACTGAAAAAAGTTGTTTTCCCTGCTCCGTTATTTCCAACCAACCCGAAACTTTGCCCTTTTGGAATTTCGAGGTGCTCAATATTTAAAACGGTGGTTCCGTTGTATGTTTTGGTAAGGTTTTGAACTTGTATCATAGTTTTATAGGTTATTAACTTTCTTGTTGTTTAAATCCGTTAATCATTTCATATTTCTTTTTAGCAAATTGTTTGGCTATTTTTTCCATTAAAAAATTTCGGAGTACAATACCAATTAAACCCAATAAAGCCAAAGCGATAACGGCTATATCATAATTAAAAAATTTATAAAATGCATACCAAATCAGCAAAGGAATCAGCAACAAAGGGATGCCCACTAGCCACTGAGCTGCACCAGTACCTTGGTAGTTCATAAAAGGACTTTTTTCTAAATCGATTCTTTTTTTATTAAATGATCCTGCAAAAATCAAAACAGGAACATTTATTCCAATATTATATAAAGCACAAGCCAGATTAAGTAATAATATATTTATACCAAAATAAACATAAGGTGTGCTTAATATGGCTAAAACGATAATTGAAAAAGTCATTAAACCTGCTTTTGAATTTAAATATTGTTTTAAAGGAATGTTTTGAGCCATCATCATCGAATAATATGAACTATCCCAGGCAGGAATGAACTGTCCAAAGTTTATCATAAAAATTCCGGTTATAAAAATACCAACAAATACAAAAAAGGCGGGCATATCTTGATAGGATGGGTTTGGATAGAAAATCAAACCATAGCACAAGAAAAAGAGGGAGAGCCAAACTGTTGTTTTAGGTCGTTTGTTTCGCCAAATTAATTTTAAATCCAATTGTAAAAAAGGAGCAATTTTACCAAAACGTTTCACCCAAGAAAAATCAGAATTTGAAACCTCTTGTTTTTTCGCTTGTATGGAATTGTCTATATAAAACCTGCTTTTTAAATTATAAAAATTCCAACTGTAAAGTCCGAATAAAAACGCTGCCGGAATGAGCATCAAAAATGGATAAGATTGAAGATAACCTATTTGATTTCCAAAAAATTTAGTTATACTAAAAACAGAAAAGTATTCTAAAGCTAATAAAATCAATACAAGCAGAAGATATGGAAACAATCCTTTGATGTTGTCTGTAAATTTCTTTTTTAGTAAAAAGTTGATATAATTTATACATAATATCAAAATATACATGGTTATCATCCACACAATCATAGAAAAAACGGAACTGTTTTCTTTATAAATATAAACGATACCAAAGGGTATAATGATGAATAATGGTAATAAATTATAAAAAGACGTTAAGCTTTTCAACAACACGAAATGTATTACTTTTTCTTTCTTTATTGGAACGATAAGTAAAGGTTTAATATTTATAACTGGCAATGATTGCATAAAAAACCTAAAAATTAATTCTATGGTTAACCAAATTAGCACAAAATTATTCACGACGGTTAACACTTCTTGCTCAGGGAAAAATTCTTTTGTCAACGGATATATTGCTACTCCCAATCCTAAAAAAGCCAACATGAAATAAACTGCTAAAAAACCTAAAAAGATTTTTAACCCGATACTTTTTCCAACACTAGCTGATCGTATAAAAGCTTTCCATTCGAGATTGATAAAATGTTTGAACATAAACAAGTTGAGTTTTATGAATTGTAAAGTTAGTAGTCTAAATTCTTTTTTGTTACTACAAAGCTGAAAAAATAGTTTTCAAACTCAATCAAAATCTTTCAGATTCGTAACTTTGCAAAAAAAATACCATGTCAACTTTTTTTAAATTATCTGTTAAAGAAATTAAACGCGAAACACCGGAAGCTGTTTCCATCCTTTTTCATGTTCCTGCTGAAATTCAAGAAAACTATCAATTTGTAGCGGGGCAATACATTAATTTAAAACTTACGTTAGACGGAATTGAGATTCGACGTGCTTATTCTTTATGTTCTACTCCGGAGAGTGGTGATTTGCGTATTGCCGTTAAAGCCATTAAAAACGGTTATTTTTCGAAATTTGCAAATGATCAATTAACGATTGGTAAAGTTTTGGAAGTGGGCACTCCTGAAGGAAAATTTACTTTTGAACCCGATGCTTCCAAACAAAAAAATTATGCTGCTTTTGTGGCCGGAAGTGGAATTACACCGGTAATGTCAATCCTTCAAACCGTTTTAGAAAAAGAGCCAAATAGCACATTTATATTGGTATATGGAAATAAAAGTATCCCGGATACTATCTTTTATAATCAACTTCATGAATTACAGCAAAAATATGTAGGCCGTTTTTTTGTTCATTATGTGTTTAGTCAACAAAAGATAGATGACCAATTATTTGGAAGAATAGATAAATCAGCAGTAAATTTTGTTTTGAAAAACAAACACAAGGAAAAAGATTTTGATAAATTCTATTTATGTGGGCCGGAAGAAATGATAAACCTTGTGACTAGTGTTTTAAGAGAAAATAATATCAAAGAAAAAGATATTAAATTCGAATTATTTTCCGCTTCTTCTTCAGAGAATGAAATCAGTAAATCGTTAGAAGGTCACACTAAAATTACCATTTTACTGGATGATGAAGAGACTTCTTTTGAAATGTCACAAAAACAAAACGTATTAGAAGCGGCTTTAAAACAAAGTTTAGATGCTCCTTATTCCTGTCAAGGAGGCATTTGTAGCAGTTGTTTGGCCCGCATTACAAAAGGTTCTGCAGAGATGAAAAAGAACACTATCTTAACTGACAAAGAAATTGCCGAAGGATTGATTTTAACCTGTCAGGCTTATCCAACTTCGAATGAGATTTTTGTAGATTATGATGATGTGTAACGAACTGCCTCTAAAGTAAATTATTGACTTTACTAATTATTTTTTCCGGTTCTATACTTCTCATTGCGTCTTCATAATCCGCAACTTTTTTATTGCCATAAACAGATGTTGGAATCAATGGAAACTTTTCTCTATCAGCTGTAATGCAATTTTCTAACGGTTGATTATATGGTGAAAAACCTGCAAATGGATGTGTGGCTCCCCAAAGTGTGATAACTTTTACGCCCAACATTGCGGCAATATGAGCATTCCCGCTATCCATGGAAAGCATCACATTTAAATTAGAAATCAACTTTAACTCTTCTTGAAAGTTTAGTTTACCCGCAACAACAATTACATTGTAATGATTGTTTTGCAATCGATTTAATTGCTCAATTTCTTTGCTACCTCCTCCAAAAAGTAAAATTTTATTTGACTTATTTTCGGCTAATGCATCAATCACTTTTTGCATTAAATCCAAAGGATAGACTTTGCTGTCGTATTGAGCAAACGGTGCGATTCCAATCCATCTTATTCCAATTGATGATGACTTATCACCCGTGATTGATAAAATTTCATTCGATAATGAAGCCTTTAGAGGAAATTCCGGACTCTTTAAATCTAAAGGAAAACCAAGTTCTGAAAAAGTAATTGCATGGCGTTCCACCATCGGTTGTAAAGGTTTGAAAACTTTATTTGTGAGACTGGTTAAAGCCTTTTTTTCAGCTCTTCCTTTATCCGTAAAAGCTACTTTTTTCCCACTGACCACAAATAATGTCCTAACTACTTTTGAACGAAGAACATTATGCAAATCAGCAACTGCATCAATATTCAATTTTTTTAAATCGGAATATAATTTGAGTAAGCCTAAAAAACCTTTATGTCGCTTTTTTACATCGACAGAAAAAAAATCAACATTCAGAATACCTTCAAAAAAAGGTTTAAAAAAAGGTCGGGAAACAATGGTAAGTTTAACGTCAGGATATTGTTTCACAAATGCTCTTATAACCGGGACCGTCATAGCGACATCGCCCATTGCAGATAGACGGATGACGGCGATATGTTGGATTATTTGAGGCAATGATTGCTTGTTGAAAATTTAAAACCATTAAGTCCCGAAGTTTCGGGATAAGTTTTATTAAGTTTTGAAACTCAACTTTTCTTACTGCCTTAATGGTTCAAAAAAAGTTTACTTCTTATTTTGATATAACACCGGATTTAATTCCTCATCATTGTACATTTTCATTTGCTTGTAGACTTTCATGAATTTATCACCACTTTCAATATCTTTCAGTAGTTGGTCTATAGATGAAAACATATCACTTTTTTGTTCTAATAATACATTTAATTTCTCTTGACATTTTGCTCTATGTTCTGCCGATGCTTCTGCCCGAGTAGCTTCCTCATTCATGTGATAAATTTTTAAAGCCAAAATAGAAAGTCGGTCAAATGCCCATGCCGGACTTTCGGTATTGATTTTTGCATCTGCTTTGACAGAAACACCGCTGTATTTTTGAAGAAAATAACTATCAATATATTCTACCATATCGGTACGAACCTGATTTGATGCGTCAATTTTTCTTTTCAACGTTAAAGCATCTATCGGATCAATTTGTGGATCACGAATAATGTCTTCATAATGCCATTGAACGGTGTCTACCCAATTTTTTGCATACAATAAATGCTCAATTTTATCTTTCGCATACGGGTTGTTAATGGGTTGATCTACATCGTTATGAATGTGATAATCAACAATACTTTGTTCGAAAACAGAAAATGCAATTTGTGAAAACATACCTATTAATTTTAAAATACAAATATACTTTTTATACCTTTATCAAACTAATTCCAATTCAAAAGGTTTATGCATCTTCATTATATCTCCGAACAAAACAGTATTCTCAATCATTTTTTGGCACAGATTCGCGATGTTGCAGTACAAAAAGACAGTATGCGATTTCGTAAAAACATCGAACGTATCGGTGAAATCATGGCATATGAATTGAGCAAAACACTGCCTTACAAAAACATTGAAGTACAAACGCCGCTTGGTATTAAAAAAACAACGGCTTTGGAAGATCATGTTGTTTTATGTTCCATTTTAAGGGCTGGTTTAGCTTTGCACACCGGTTTCATGAATATTTTTGACAATGCTGAAAACGGATTTGTATCAGCCTATCGCCACCATCCAAACAACGATGATTATTTTGATATTTTGGTGGAATACCAAGCTGCTCCATCGTTTGAAAACAAAACCTTGATTTTAATTGACCCCATGTTAGCCACCGGACAATCGATTGTTGCAGTTTTAAACAAACTACATTTAGACCAAAATCCAAAAGAAATTCATATTGCAGTAGTGATTGCTGCACCCGAAGGAATAGCTTATTTAGAAAAAAATCTACCTGCTAATTGCCATTTATGGGTCGCTGCTTTAGATGATAAATTAAATGAAAAAAACTATATCGTACCGGGTCTAGGTGATGCCGGTGATTTAGCCTATGGTGTTAAATTATAATTGAAACATAAACAGTAATAACCCCGTGATTACAATGCTACTTGTAATAATTTCCTTTAACATAGAATCTCTGATAAATTCAAGATAGGCTGTAGCTAAAACGGAAAGTGGTAAAATGCTGAAAATAAGCAAATCATTACTTTTTACGGGAGAAAAAACATAAATTAACAAGCTGATTAATAAGCTGAAAATTATTTTTTTATAAGATGCATGTAAAATTAAAGGTCTTCTCGACAGAGTAAGTAGCATCGCGAATAGAAAAAATACTGAAAAAATAATAAAAAGTGTCAAAGCCAGATTTTCGACAGAATTACTAAAATAATGAAAATCAAAGTTTGAATCTATTTGTTTCCAAACAATGCTTATCCATTCTTTATCTATTAGTAACGAAAAAAATAAAAATATAACTCCCACAGTAAAAAAAGCAATAAAAGGTAAAATCCAATTTCTATAATCACTGGAAACGTGAAAAATAATAGAGGCAAAAACAATCACAATAAATAAAATACTCCAAAAATGAAAAAGTGTCGCTATAAATATCCATAATGAGGCATCAAATATTTTTTCTTTAGGCGTAATTAATGATTTCATAGAAATCAATCTACGTAATGCCAATAAAATAAAAAAAGAAGCCAGAATTAAATTTATTTTGTTGAAAACTGAGGGAATAAATAGTAAGAAAGTAAAATAAAATAGAAATGAATAACTATTGTCTTTGCTCAATCCATTTCGCTTTGTAATGAAATTAGTTATGAATAATGAGGCGGTTACCAAAAGTAAAACCGTGCCTTTTTGAATCACATCAAAAAGCGTCAAAGATGAATCTTCCGTAACGATTACATGCTTGATTTGATAAATGAAATAGCAAAAAACCAACAAACTGGTAATTAAAATATAATTAAATGGTCTTGATTTACTAAAAACACTTGCTATCATAAGGATATTTTATACTTTTGCGATTGTAAATATAATACTTTATACCATGAAAGCATTTTTCGAAGGAATTCAAACCTTATTCGTAGACTTTTTATTCATTCCTTTTGATTTTTTCAGAAGTTTAGAATTATCAAGCTGGTGGGGTGCTAATACGCTAAATTTCATATTCATGCTTGTTTGTTTTGTTTCACTTGTTTATTGGACTTTACAATTGAAACAACATAAAGCTAACAACGAAGAAAATCAAGATACAACGGCTCACTCTTTTTTAAAGTAAGTCGAAACCGATATCTTTTCTATAATACATCTTATCAAAATGTAGCTTTTCTATGTTTTGGTAAGATTTTTTTATGGCCTCTTGAAAGTCATTCCCATAAGAGGTAACTGTTAGTACTCTACCACCATTAGAAACTACCGTGTCATTTTCAAATTTTGTCCCGGCATGAAAAACAATAGAATCTTTCACTGCTGAAATACCGGAAATTATTTTGCCTTTTTCAAATTCTTCCGGATATCCTCCAGAAACAACCATAATTGTTGTAGCACTTCTTTGATCAATTTCTAAAGTAATTTCATTTAATTTTTCATTGGCAACCGCTAAAAACAACTCAACCAAATCCGATTTAATCCGAGGAATCACAACTTCGGTCTCCGGATCACCCATTCTAACATTATATTCAATAACAATTGGCTCTCCTTTTACGTTTATTAAGCCAATAAAAACAAATCCTTTATATTCAATTCCGTCTTTTTGAAGACCTTCAATAGTTGGTTTAACAATTCTTGTCTCGATTTTTTCCATCAAGATTTCATCTGCAAAAGGGACCGGTGAAACAGCTCCCATTCCTCCGGTATTCAAGCCGGTATCTCCTTCGCCAATTCGTTTATAATCTTTAGCCGTCGGAAGAATTTTATAGTTTTTTCCATCGGTTAATACAAAACAACTCAATTCAATACCATCCAGAAATTCTTCAATTACCACTTTTGAACTGGCTTTTCCAAATTTTTGATGAACGAGCATATTTCTCAATTCTGTTTTTGCCTCAGCTAAATTGTTCAGAATTACAACCCCTTTTCCGGCAGCTAAACCGTCAGCTTTTAATACGTAAGGAGGTGAAAGTGTTTCAAGAAACTTACATCCATTTTCAACTGTTTCGGCAGTAAAACTATCATAAGCTGCGGTAGGAATTTTGTGTTTGATTAAAAATTGTTTGGCATATTCTTTACTTCCTTCGAGTTTTGCCCCCTCTTTTGATGGTCCTATTACCGGAATTGTAAACAATTTATCATCATTTTTGAAGAAATCATAAATTCCTAAAACTAATGGATCTTCAGGGCCAACGACAACCATTTCTACTTTTTCTTCAATTACAAACTTTTTAATTGATTCGAAATCGGTTGGTTGCATTGAAATATTGGTTGCAATTGAAGCTGTTCCTGCATTTCCCGGAGCCACAAAAAGTTTAGTGCATTTTGAACTTTGAAGCATTTTCCAAGCTAAAGCATGTTCTCTTCCGCCGGAACCAAGTAGTAAAATTGTCATGTCGTGTTGTTGTTAGAGTTGCAAAAATAAGGTGATTTAAATAGAAGTTAAAACGATATTGCAAAAAAAGTGTGAGAATATAGCTTTCGGTTAAAGGTTTTATTATTTTTGAAAATTAATTCTACTGTAGAAAATAATTATATTATAGATGATTTTGTTTAAAAATTTATTGATTGAAACAATTGTAACATTAGGAGACAAAGTACTTAATGCAAAGTACTTAAAATCCTTAAAAGATTGGAATCAATTTGATAGCATGTCTGAGACAGAACTAGAAAAAATTCAAAAAATAAATTTAAATAAAATGTTATTGCACGCCTCTAAAACAGTTCCGTTTTATAAAAATTATTTCAATTCCAAAAATAGTACTGCTGAATTATCCTTGTCTGATTTTCCTATATTAACAAAAGAAATTCTAAGAGAACAAAAAGAAAATTTAGTTTCTGATAAATACGATGTAACTTCATTACAAAAAAATTTCAGTAGCGGAAGTAGTGGAATTCAGTCTTATTCCTATACTGATAAAAAACACAAGTATTATCTTCAGGGTTTACAGACGCATTGGTATATGTGGTCAGACTATAAAATCGGAGATGCTGTTTTGCAATTTGGAATGTCCCCAAATAGGGTTTTTCCAAAAAACATGAAAGATATTTTTTATAATGTTCATTATCTCAATAGTTTTGCTCTTGATGAAACCAAATTAAAAGAAACTGCACAACTTTTAAAAAAAAAGAAAATAGAATATATTGTTGGTTATCCTTCTGCAATTAATGAATTTGCGAAAACGTTAATAAAACACAATTTAAATTACAAAATAAAAGGAGTAATTTCTTTAGGTGATAAATTATTTCCGCATTTTAGAAAAAACTTTGTTGCCGCTTTTAAAAATCCTAAAATAATTGACACTTACGGTTGTGCTGAAGGAATTTTAATGGCTTGTACAAATGATTTAGACTATTATTATGTGATGTCTCCCGCTGTTGAAATTGAAATTGTTGACGATTTTGGCAATCCTGTTTCCGACGGAGAAATTGGTCATGTTTTAGTAACCTCTTTAGTCTCCTATTCTATGCCAATGATTCGATATAAACTAGGGGATTTAGCGATTAAACTTCCTAAAGATAAATATCCGAAAAACAGAGCTTTTCAATATCCTATTTTAGAAAAAATTATAGGTCGTGAAACGGATGTCGTAATCACACCAAATAACAAAACATTGATTGTGCATAGTTTTACCGGCATAGTTGAATATTATCCTGAAATCAAACAATTTAAGATTATTCAGGAAAATAAAGAAGCTATTCTTTTTGAATATATTGTTGATGAATTTTTTACTTTTAAAGAAAGTGTTTTGGATGAAATAAAATCCAAAATAGATTTATTAACTGATAAAACTTTAAAAATTGAATTCAGAAAAGTTGAATTTATCAAATCGACACCCTCTGGTAAACCTCAAATTATTGAATCAACTCTAAATTCTATTCGTTAGTTTCGATATTTTAAAAACCCTCTAACCATCCAATGCGTCATATAATACATCGATTGTAAAACCGTTAACTTTTCTACTTCTCTATAAAATTGCCATTGGTATTTAATTAAATCTGATTTTTTACGAGAAAGAGAATTTTGTCTTATTCGGTAAATTGCTTGGGTTTCCTGAATACCGTATGCAAATGGAATTTCTTTTAAATAACTCAGCCAAAGTCCCATATCTTGACGCTTTCTGATGATAGGCATTGTTTTTTTACTTAAGCTTTTTATATCAATAAATGCGGTCAAACAACTGATGGAATTTGTTTTTAAAATATCCGAATAAGTTACTTTTTGAGGGACAATAAAATCGGAATAAACAAATTCCAATTCTTCGTTTGAGCGTTTATAAGAAGAAAAAACAAAGTGAATTCCTGTTTCTTCAATTGTTCTAATGCTGTTTTCGATAAATCCCGGAAACCAAATATCATCAGCGTCTAAAAATGTCATATAATCTCCTTGAGCTTTTTCAATTCCTTTATTACGGGCAATGGCGGGACCGGAATTTTGATTCAATTTTATGAATTGTATTCTTTTGTCGTGTGCTGAAATTGATTTTATGATATTTTCCGTCTCATCTACCGATCCGTCGTCAACAATAATCATTTCCCAAGTTGAATAGGTCTGATTTTGAACTGATAAAATCGTTTCTGCAATATATTTTGCTGAATTATAAGTGGGTGTAATGATTGAAACTAAAGCCGACATTAATACGCTTTCTCTTCACCCCTGAAGATATTTATGACGGTTTGAAAAATAATTTTTATGTCTAAAACAAATGACCAGTTTTCAATATAAAAGACATCTAATTTAATGCGATTAATCATGTCTTCATCTGTCTCTATTTCTCCTCTAAAACCTTTTACTTGTGCCAGCCCGGTAATTCCCGGTTTGACATAGTGGCGAACCATATATTTTTTAACGCGATTTCCATAAACTCGGTTTTGGGACCATAAATGAGGTCTCGGACCTACAACTGACATATCGCCTAACAACACGTTGAAAAATTGAGGTAACTCGTCTAAGCTTGTTTTTCTTAAAAATCGTCCAATTTTTGTTACCCTTGGATCATTTTTCGAGGCTTCTTTTTCTGTCGTATGATTCATTTGCATAGACCGAAATTTATAACAAAAAAACTCTTCTTCATCTAAACCCGGTCTTCCTTGTTTAAAAAAAACAGGTCCTTTTGATTCAAGTTTTATTAACAATGCTAAAAGCGGTACTAACCATGATAAAAGAAAAACGATTACACACAAAGAAAAGACAATATCAAATATCCTTTTGAATGTTTTGGTAATTGGTTCATGAAGCAACGTTCGTTGAAGCGATAAAACCGGAAACATTTCGTAATAATCGATTTTCAGGTTTTTAGAAAAAATCTGTTTTGTATCAGGAATAAACTTGATGGTTTTGTTGTTTTCATCAGCAAATTCAACCAAATCTTTTAATTGCTCATTTGTAATTTCATTCAATGAACAATAGATTTCATCTATCTTGTTGTTTATTACAAACTCTTTAATCTCTGAAACTTTTCCTTTAATGTTTTCATTGCTTTTTTTATCTGAGAAAAAACCAAAAAAGCGGTAGCCGTAATCATTTCTTTTTTCAAAAAGCTCTTTCAAATTAATTGCTTCTTCAGAATAGCCAATTATAACGGCATTTCTAAAATTACTTCCGGTTACAATTCTATATTTTTTTAGATAATAAAACAATAAATATTTAATGAATACAATCAAAATAAAACTTGATGTCATAAACAATGCCACGGCTTTTCCACTAAACAAGGAATTTTTTGCAAAAGGAAAATAGGCAATAACAACCAATAGAAATACAATCGATTGTTTTAAAATTTTAGATAAAATTTCAACCGGCGTCGTAAATCGATATACTTCATAAAAACCGACAAAAAAGGCAATTAAAATCCAACATACCACTTGATATGTTTCAAAAAGAAAAAAATCAAGATTTAATTCTTCAAAAAAGAAAAAGGCTAACAATGTAATGACCAACAAGTCCAGTGAGACACTTATCGGTCTAATAAATTTAGAATATCTTCCTTTTTGATTAGCTACCATATTAATGAATAAAACCCGAAAAATCTTTATGTTCTTCTTTTAACAACTCTTCAGTTGAAAGTGTTTTAAAATAATCAAAGGTTATTTTCATTCCTTCCTCTCTTGAAACTTTTGGTTCCCACCCTAAAATTGCTCTTGCTTTGGTTATATCCGGTTGTCGTTGTAACGGATCATTAATTGGTAAAGGATGATAAACTACTTTTTGAGTTGTTCCGGTTAATTTAATTATTTCATCCGCAAAATCTTTAATCGTGATTTCATCCGGATTTCCAATATTGACCGGTAAATCATAATCAGATAATAGAAGACGATAAATACCTTCTACTTGATCATCTACATAACAGAAGGAACGCGTTTGCATGCCATCGCCAAAAATAGTTAAATCTTCTCCTCTTAATGCTTGTCCAATAAAAGCCGGAATTACACGACCATCATTTAATCGCATTCTTGGCCCGTAAGTATTAAATATTCTAACGATTCTGGTTTCTAAACCATGAAAAGTATGATAAGCCATTGTAATGGATTCCTGAAAACGTTTTGCTTCATCATAAACACCACGTGGACCAATGGTATTTACATTTCCGTAATATTCTTCCGTTTGTGGATGAATCAATGGGTCTCCATAAACTTCAGAGGTAGATGCAATTAAAATTCTGGCATTTTTTACTCTTGCTAAACCGAGTAAATTATGCGTTCCTAGCGATCCAACTTTTAATGTTTGAATAGGAATTTTTAAATAATCGATTGGACTTGCCGGTGAGGCAAAATGCAGAATATAGTCTAAGTTGCCAGGTACAAATACAAATTTGGTTACATCATGATGATAAAACTCAAAATTTTCCAGTTTAAATAAATGCTGGATATTTTTTAAATCTCCGGTAATCAAATTATCCATCCCAATCACATAATAACCTTCAGCAATAAATCGATCACATAGATGCGAGCCTAAAAATCCGGCGGCACCTGTTATTAAAATTCTTTTCATAAAACATTTTTTTAGGGGCAAAATAATCTTCAGTAGCAAACAAACAATAAAGTAATGTAAAAAACATTACCCCTCGTTGTCTCCATAAGAAAGATTCTGTCAAAAATAAACTTATCATTAGAACTGCAAAAGCAATTTGTATAAAATCTTTGTTCTGTATAGTTTTTTTAAGGGTAAAAAGCAACATTATGACTAAAATCAGAAAACCAAAAAATCCCAATTCAGCAAAATTTTGAATATATTGATTGTGAAAGTTTTTTGTTTGGTAACCTTCTTGGGTTTCATTTCCTCTAAAAACATCATATTTAATGGCTTTTTCCTCTAATTTTTTAAAAGAAGCATTTAGTCCATATCCTTTCCAAAAAACAGTTTCTTCCTGAAATAATTCAAAAAACATTCTAGCTTGATAGGCCCGAAAAGCCGTGCCGGGGAAAAAATCATTGGGTGTAAATTTTTCATTGGTCCATGCCTCATGAACACTCAACACGTTTACTCCAATAACGTCTTTATCGATCACTGTAGAACTTAAACTTTTTTCTGTATTGGATTGAAATTCTGCCTGAAATCGTTCTTTTATTTTACCGGCAAAAAACAAAGTAACTAGAAGAACTAAAAAAACCAACATATTTCTTAATCGCATTTTATGTGCTATTTTAGAATAGAAAAAGTAATCTACTAAAATTAAAAGGATAAAAACCAATACGATATTTTTGGAAGATAATAACAGTATAAATCCAAAAAGCAAGAGGCTGCAAAAAATTTCTAGTTTCGTTTTAACTTCTTTTGTAAAAAAGTAAAAAAAGGCAACTGCTACATAGACAGAAACATGAATGGCATTGACTTCTTTGGTGACTAATTCGTGATAAAAAAAGACATTTGTATCATTCGTTAAAATAAATCGCACCATCGCTTTAAGCAAATAAAAAGTCACATATAAGACCATCGCATAACTATAATATTTGATGATTTTTTGCACTTGTTCCTTTGAAAATGGTTTCATAACCATAAACAAAATTGGAATCAACAGTAAACTGATTTCCTTTGGAATTGCTTTTAATGTTGCTTCTTTATCAATGCTCCAAAAGTAAGAAAGCAGCATTAATAAAAATAAAGCCACGGCAGGTAAAAGCCATTTTTGAATTCGAAATGTTGAAGAGGAATATTTAATTAAAACGGAAAGCGAGAATATCGCTAAAAAAACATTGTTTATTCCATAAGCCATCGGAATAGTACACAATACCAACAAAAAGGGAATAAAAGAAAAATGTTGTTTATTTTCCTGCTTGATGTCTAGCCATACATTGCTCAAAAAGTTGAAGATACTCCCCATTTATTTTCTCCCAGTTAAATTTGTTTACAATGGCTTCAAAGTTATTTTGAATGAATTGCAAGTTATCATTTTTTTTGATTTTGAGCAGTAAATTTTTTACTTCTTCTGCATTGGAAAAATAATAGCTGTTTTCTTTTAAAATACCACGATTAAAATCATTGTTGTGGGCTAAAACTAAAGCTTTAGAGGCCATAGCTTCCAACAATGAAGGATTGGTTCCGCCAACTGAATGTCCATGGAAATATAATTTAGAAAAATAGCGAAGATTATTCAAATGTTCAAGGTTATAAATAGCTCCTAAAAATTTGATGTTAAATTGGTTTTTATATCTTGATTTCAGGTATTCTCCATATTTTGTATTGTGATTACCAATGACTAAAATTGGGGTTTTATCTTCACTTTTAACTACACCATCCAACACCATTTCAAAATTATTTTCAGGTTCAAAACGAGCCATAATCATGTTGAATTTTTCTTTTTCAACGTGGTATTCCGTTAGAATTGAATCATTTGGATTGGTGAAAGGATAAGCTCCGTAAGCGATATAAGTAGATTCTTTTTTATATCTATTTTTCAAAAAAGTTTGAATTCCTATGGAATCTGAAACCAAATAATCACTGCTGATTGCCGCTAATCGTTCAGCAAAACGCAAAAATTGTTGCACCGGACGACTATATTTTGAACGTTTCCATTCGATGCCGTCCATATTGGTAATAATAATTGCTTTTTTAGGCAGCATGAAAAACCAAACCGAATTACTGGTGTAACCCAATTGCAGAATGATATCAAAATCTCTTTTGCGGGAGTCTAAAATACAATTGTAATCATAGATAAATTGACCAAATGTTCCGTATTTATATTCCGGGTCGTGTTGGTGAATGATATGAACACCTTTGAAGTTATTTTCCTGAAATTTATGATTGTGCGAATTATAACAATATACCTCATGCCCTTTTTGAGCCAGGTAAACAGAAAAAAATTCGGCAAATTGTTCGAAACCACCGTAATAATTTGGAATACCGCGGGTTCCGAGAATGGCTATTTTCATTCTTTTTGGGTTATTCTACCGGCAAAAATAACGTTTTAGTAAAAACTATCTTAGTGTAATTCAATAAAATTCATTTAAAAAAATAGTTACCTTATTGAAGAGCCAATTCATAAGCTTTTAATGTTTCAATGGCTGTTTGTTCCCAAGTATATTTTTCAAGAATTTTTTGTTTTAATTTTGGATTTACTGGACTATCGTAAGCTTTTGTGATGGCTTTTTTAATAGATTCAATATCATCCGGTTCGCAATAAAAAGCATAATCTTCAAAATAATCATACGTGTCGCCTTTTGTGGTTACAACTATGTTTTTACCCATTGCAGCAGCTTCCAATGATGATAATCCGGGCGTTTCCATCCAACTAACCAATGCGTGAACTTTACAAACTTGGTATAATTTTTTTAATTCTTCATGAGAAATAGCTCCTAAAAAAGTGACGTTCTCACCAGCTTCGAGATGTACTTGATTGACATATTCTTTTTGATTTTGTGATTCTTTTCCAACCAAAACGAGTTGATATTTGGTATTTTTTACTGCTCTAACTAAATTTAGGGTAGATTTTCTACCTTCGATTCTGGCGGCACACAAAATACAATCTTTATATTTTAAAAAGGGATTCGTTTGATTGTCTTCTGACTCTGTAAATACAGACTTATCAATGGCATTTGGAATACTAATGTATTTTGGGTTTTTAAGTTTAAATTCCGTTGCCACTCGCTTCATTTCAGAATCTGAATTAGGAAGAAAAACACTTGTATTATCCACAATTTCTTTCATCAACCCATAATGACCTTTGTAGAGCATTTGCAAAATACCCTTGTGCATTCTTTTTTCTTTGTAGTGTTTTACCAATGTTTTGATATAAACAATTTGATATGGTGATAAAAAATTGGCTACTTTTTGAAATAGTCCTCCTCTAGCTTTTCGTTCAAACTCTGTATATAATCCATAAATAGTAGAAAGCACTACTTTTTTATTTTGTCGATGTGCATTTTTTAACTGAAGGTAAATATCCTGAGGTTCCATTAAATTAAATAAATGAACCAAGTCGTAACCTTCTAAATTGGGTTCAAAATCTAAAGATATATCTACTTGTATTCCTGTTTTTTCAAGAAATTCTTTTGTTTTAAGCATTTGAACCATATCGCCACCAGGTGCTTCAAATAAATTGGTTCGGGTTTGAAATAAAACTTTCATCATATACTATTCTATCTTGCAAATATAGTTTTAATTAGTAGTTTTACATTTCTTTAAAATCATTTTACATTATCCATGAAAAAAGTTCTTTTTGTCTTTGGAACACGTCCGGAAGCGATTAAAATGGCTCCTTTAATTACTAGTTTTTCAGATGATTCTGAATTTGATGTAAAGGTTGCTGTAACCGCTCAACATCGTCAAATGTTGGATCAGGTAATTGACTTTTTTGGTATAAAAGTAGATTATGATTTGAATATTATGAAGCATAACCAAACACTTCATCAACTGACTTCCGATTTAATCGCACGAATTACATCGGATATTCTATTAACAGATGCTTTTGATTATATATTTGTTCAAGGTGATACCACGACCGTTTTATCGGCTTCATTGGCTGCATTTTATCAAAAAATTGATGTCGTTCACATTGAAGCAGGGCTCAGAAGTAACGATATGCATTCTCCTTTTCCGGAAGAAATGAATCGGGTGTTGACTTCAAGATTAGCCTCTTATCATTTTTGTCCAACGTCGGTTGCACAAGAAAATCTCAAAAATGAAAACATCTCTGAAAATGTTTTTGTTGTTGGAAATACAGTGATTGATGCTCTTTTAATGGGTTTAGAAAAAATCAAAATTGCAGATGAATCAACATTTTTAAATGAATTTAAATCCATTGATTTTACCAAAAAAATTGTTCTGGTCACTTGTCACAGAAGAGAAAATTTTGGTAAACCTTTTGAAGAAATTTGCGAAGCTTTATTAGAAATTGCTAGTTCTCACAGCGAAACGGTTGAAATTGTTTATCCGGTTCATTTGAATCCAAACATTAAAGAAATAGCTCATCAAAAATTAATTGCACCGAACATCAAATTAATTGCTCCTTTGGATTATCAAGAGTTGATTTGGATGATGGACAAAAGTTATTTGATTTTAACAGATTCCGGCGGTATTCAGGAAGAAGCTCCGAGTTTAGGAAAACCTGTTTTAGTATTGCGAGAAGTAACCGAACGCACCGAAGGGGTCGATGCAGGAACAGCTATTTTAGTTGGGTCTGACAAGTTTAAAATTGTTTCTGAAACTTTAAAACTACTAGAAAATCAATCCTATTATTCAAGTATTGCTTCTTCCTCTAATCCTTATGGTGACGGAACTACTTGCGAACAAATTAAAGCTATTTTGAAGAATCAGTAATCAAATTTTCTTTAGATAATCGTTCAGAATAAGCTAAGAGTAATCCAATTAAAATTGCTTTAGTATCTGCTTTAAAATAAAAGCCCATAAAAACCCAATACGAAATAAATAAAAAGAGGGCCGTTCCAAACAGTAATTTATTTATGGTACTCTGTATTAAATAGTTGTTTTTTTGTTTACGAAATGTTAATAAAATAGTGCCAATTAATATAAAAACACCTATTATTCCTGCTTTCAAAAAAACCGTCATAAATCCATTATGAAGAATGGAGATAAATCTCATTTGCGTATTATCAAGCCAAACATCTTTTTTTAGATCAACTTTCGATCCTAATCCTTTACCAAATAAAAGAGTATAAAACCCTTCATTCTTCATTTGACTTATAGTATTGATGTTTTCTACTGAACGGTAATTATCATTAAAGTCTTTATAATCATCTGCATTAATTTTTGTTTTAAAAGGTTCTGTGGGTGCAATCTTTACTTTATATAAAAATGCTTCAATCCCCTTTCCGTTTCTTTTTGGGTTATAATAAAAGATAGCTGAATAAAGAATTAATGCAGATGATTATAGATCGGAAGAGCGT